>DASPIR010000030.1 GCA_035628995.1 Clostridia bacterium
TTGTATATCAGCGAACACTTATAAGTCTTTGGGTAACAGAATAGAGCTTGATACGTAGGAAAATCCGTAAGATTTACGTGATGTAAATCTAGCACATACCAACAGGACGTTGGGTTTATGTGCGTTAGGATTTTACAAGTAGCAAGCTCTAATTCTGTCCAAAGCTTATATTGTGTGAGTCGATATACAAAGTTAATGCTCTTATGTTGCTATACATGGCTGTCCTTGTTTTCAACTCTAATGAGCCAAGTTAGACATTCAGACAGCAATCATGTTGTATTTGCTCATGAAAGCATTATGTCAACTATATAGCGAATTGTCTTTTGGTAAATAATCCGATAGAATATAGATATATGCAATATGATTATGAATTTACATTTTAGCCATATATTAGTTGAGGAGTACAAGACTGCGAAGGCTTTTCTTGAACCACGCGCAACTCGAAACGCGAAACGAGCAACCAGACCCAATAGGAATACCAAAGATTTGCACGAGCCACGGGGCACGGGCCAAATAAGGAGGAAAGCCATGAGAATACTTCACACATCAGACTGGCATCTGGGCAAGACCCTTGAGAACATAAACAGGATAGAAGAGCAGAGACAGTTTATAGACGAGCTATGTGGAATTGCAGAAAGCGAAGCAGTTGATTTGGTGCTTGTGGCTGGTGATATTTTTGATACATATAACCCGTCTTCTGCGGCTGAGGAATTGTTTTACGATGCAGTGGACAGATTGAATGCCAAGGGTACAAGGGCAGTTGTCGTAATTGCAGGTAATCACGACAGTCCTGACAGGCTGTGCGCAGCCAGCCCTCTGGCATATAAGAACGGAATAGTATTACTGGGATATCCGGGAAGTGATGCTGCAGTATATGGAGCCTATAGCAGGGAAGGTCACCCCCGATCTTCCGTAATACTGCAAGCAGGTCCGGGATGGCTGGAGCTAAAGCTTGGGGGATTAGAGCACAGCGCTGTTATAATAGCCCTTCCATACCCGTCTGAAAGCAGGCTTGAGCAGCTTTTGTCAATCGAGTCGCAGGAAGACAAGCTTCAAGAGGCTTATTCTGATAAAATTGCAGAATTGCTGCGCCATTTGAGCAGCAACTTCAGAGAAGATACAGTGAACCTTGTTGTCAGCCATTTGTACCTCAGAGAGGGTATGACATCAGACTCTGAAAGGCAGCTTGGGGGAGCTTTGGTTGTAGATCCTTGTTTGCTCCCGGATAATGCTCATTTCATAGCGTTGGGACACCTGCACAGACCGCAGAGGATAAAAAGCTCACCGTCACCTGCATATTACTCAGGCTCTCCTATAGCATACAGCTTTTCTGAGACTGATTACAGCAAGCTGGTATACATTGTGGATGCAGTTCCGGGCAAGGTCTCGGAGGTTAAGGAGGTATACCTCAATTCAGGGAAGCAATTGAAGCAGTGGAAGGCAAAAAACGGAATAGAGGAAGCTTTAAGGTGGTGTGAAGAGGGTAGAGACCCGAATGCCTGGATAGATCTTGAGATACACACAGACAGGGCACTCACATTGGAGGAGCAGAAAAGGCTTAGGGAGCTCAATCCCGGAATCATAAACATCAGACCGGTTGTAACGGATGAAAAGGACAGTGTAATAAGCTTTGAAAGCCGGGAAGGAAAAAGAATAGAGGAGCTTTTTAAGGATTATTACAGGTACAAGACAGGTATGGAGGCAGCTGAGGAAATGCTGGAAACCTTCATTGAAGTAGTTAATGGAGACTTTGAAGGGGAAAATGAAGAAATGCTGCTTGGGGGTGAAGATATTGAGACCCAGGTATCTTGAGATAGAGGGGCTGCAAAGCTTCAAAGAGTCACAGACTGTAGATTTTGACAAACTTGGAGAAACAGGTCTGTTTGGCATATTCGGACCCACGGGCAGTGGAAAGTCAACAATTCTGGATGCAATAACCCTGGCCTTGTATGGCAACGTGCAAAGGGCAAACAGGGGCACCCAGGGTATAATAAACATGTCTGCGACAAATATGAGGGTATCCTTTACCTTTGATCTGGTTAAGTCAAATGAGAGAAAGACTTATAAAGTAGAGCGGGTTTATAGAAGAAAGAAGGACTCGGAAAGCTCCATAGAATCAAGAGTCGCAAGATTGCTTGAGCTTGGAGCTTCCGGTGATGTTGTTATTGCAGATAAACAAGGAGAAGTAAACGAGGCAGTAATTGAGCTTATCGGATTGCAGTTCGACGACTTTACCCGTTCTGTTGTGCTGCCGCAGAATAAATTCCAGGAGTTTCTTCTGTCGCCAAAGGCCGAAAAGACTAAGATGCTTGAGCGTATATTCTACCTTGAGGAGTATGGCAGAGAGCTAATGGATAAGGTAAACAGGAAGCTCGGAAGGATAAGGAACAAGCTTTCGGGGATTGAAGGGGCGCTATCCGTATTGGGTGGTATCTCTGAGACTTCACTGAAAGAAGCAGAAGCTGCGTTTGGCGCATCAATAGAGCATAGAAAGGGCATGGATGACTCCTTAAAAGCTTCTGAAGCAGAATATAGCGAAGCCAAAGAGGTGTGGGAGCTTTCCATAGAATTGCAGGGGGCAGTACTGAAGCAACAGGAGCTGCAAAGCAAAGCAGCAGAAATTGATTCTATAAGGAGCCGCTGCAAAAGGGCTTTGGCGGCGCAGAGCCTCACTGATACCATAAGTGATCTTAGAAAAACAGAAATAGAATTGAAGAGAACGGCAGAAGGACTGGAAAAGCTGGAAACAGGCCTTGCAGAGTTGAGCGGCCAGCTGGAAAAGAGCAAAGGCGAGCTTGAGAAGGCAAGCGCATTAAGGCAGGAAAGGATTCCTGTGCTTGTAGAGCATAGGACTAAGCTTGCAAAAGCGCTGCAGACAAAAAGTGAGCTTGAGAAAATGGAGGAAACCCTTCAGAGGCTTAGAAACGAGCACATGCTGCTTAAAAAAAAGGTGGACCATTGGGATGAGATCATAGCAGCGCACAAATCGAAGCTTGAAGAGGTCCTGGGAAAAGTGGCGGAGAAGAAAGCTCATGCTGAGGCCTTAAAGTTCGATGTAAGTTATAGAGATAAAGTGCAGAAAGGAGCCGCTCTGGAGGAAGAGCTGGATCGCTCGCAAAAGGCGAAGGAACAACAGAAAAGCCGGTGCGATGAGCTTTCGAATGCTATTGAACGACAAGAGAGTGAGCTTGGAGGCTTAGAAAAGTCAGGTCTCAAATTATATAGTGAAATGGAAGCGGCGAGAGCTTTATATAATCAGCACAAGGGAATTAAGCGGTGGGACAGGAATGACATACTAAAAGCTGAGACAAGATATTATGCTATAAAGTCAATCACTGATGCTCTGAAGCTCAAGCACAGAGATGTTGAGCAGTTAGAGCTGAAGCTGTCTGAATATAATAAGCAGCTTCAAGCGCTGGAGAGGAAAATGCATGGACTTAGTATCCAGAAGGCGGATAATCAAGGGGAGCTTGACAAGAGTCGAACTTCCCTTGAGGAGAAGAAGAAGGAGCAGGAGAGGAATACTGCGCTGTTATTGGCGCAGAACCTGAAGGAGAATGAGCCGTGTCCTGTTTGCGGGTCTACGGCACATCCACATCCGGCTGCTCATTTAGAGGGTGCTGATGCAGCAACAAGCGTAGAGGCAGTCAAAGAACTGAATTCCATGATTGAAAAGCTCGATTTGGAATGCAGAGTTCTGGAAAATGAAGGCATAAAGCTTTCTGAACAGCATAATAATTTAAGAAATCAAAAAGAAGCCTTGAGGGCTGATGTAATAGCTAAGCAAGATGAGCAAAAGGAGCTGCAGAACAAGCTCCCTGAAGAATATCAGGAATTGTCCATTACTTTGATAGAGGGCACTCTTGATAAAATGTCGGGAGAGAAGCAGGAAAGGCTCAAGGCTATCGAAGATTGGGAGAACAAGCTTGTGGATTTGGAAGCAGCACAGAAAAAGGCAGCTGAAGAGTATAACCTTTACCAGGTGGAAAGCAGCGGAAAGCGCTCGCAGCTTGAAGCAAACAGGAAGCACCTTGAGGAGCTGAGGAAGGTTTATATTGAGGTTGAGAAGGATTGCTGCACTAAGAAGGAAGCCTATGATGGTATTGTAAGGAGCTTGGGAGTTAGCAGTATGAATGGTGAGCTGCGAAGAATACAGAACAATGACCGTGAGGCGGAGAGCCTTCATAGAGAGATAGAAAGCCTTGAAAATAGTGTGGCAGGGAAAAGAAAAGAAATAGAGAAAGCTGAAGAGTCGAAAGCACTTGATATGGAGAAGCTTTCTGAAAATACGGCTGAGGGCAGAGGTTTCAAATACCAGAAGGAGGAGAAGGAGAAAGAAATCCAAGCTCTAATAGGAAATAAGGATATAAAGACAGAAATGGCAAAGACCGAGGAAGAAATGGATTCCTTAACCGGGGGGGAACAAAAAGCTCAGGAATACGTCAATATTGTCAGGGAAAGATACGAAAAGACTATTAAGGATAAAAAGGTATTTGAGAAGCAGAGGGAGATATATGAAGAAAAGCTGAGGAGTGATACTGAGAGGCTGGAAAAGGGGCTTGTGGACAAAGGTTTCATTTCGGTGCAAGCGGTAGAGGATGCGTTTATACCGAAGGAAAGCTTGGAACAACAGGAAACCACAGTAAAGGAATACGAAGAGCAAGTGAGCAGCAGACAAGCACACAAAGCGTTAATAGATAAGAAGCTGTCAGGAAGGAGCATCACAGAAGATCTGTGGAGGGAAATCAGCCTCAGGTATGAGGAGCTGAAGCTCGAAAAGGAAAATAGTATAGCGATATATGAAAGTGCGAAAAACAGGTTTGAAACAATCAAGTCCAATTATGCAAATTGGCTTTCCCTTGGTAAGGAGCTGCAGGAGCACTCCAGAAAAAAAGAGCATCTCGAGCAGTTTAAGAATCTTCTTAAAGGCAATGGCTTTATAGAGTATATATCTGAGGAACGTCTAAGGTACATAGCGAAGGAAGCCTCTGAAACATTAGGCACTCTGACCAGACATAGGTATGGCCTGGAATTGGATATGGAGAATGGGTTTGTTATCAGGGATGACTCTAACGGGGGAATGCGCAGGCTTGTAACCTCGCTGTCCGGGGGTGAAACATTTTTGGCCTCTCTGGCACTTGCCCTTGCGTTATCATCTCAGATACAGCTCAAAGGACAGAGCCCGCTTGAGTTCTTTTTCCTTGACGAAGGCTTCGGAACGTTAGACAGCAGTCTTCTCGATACAGTAATAGATGCACTGGAAAGATTGAGCACCCAGAAAAGAGTAATCGGGCTTATCAGTCATGTGCCGGAAATGAAGAGCAGGATTACAAGGAGACTTGTAGTGGAAGCTCCGGTCATCAATGTTTCAGGAAGCAGGGTTTCTATAGAAAAGGCTTAAAAAATATGTCGGAAACTTGTTATTTCCCGGGAAATTTAAGAGAAAATGTTTAACCCGGTATTTATGTAAAGGAGGTAATTATGAATCAGGAAAACAAAAAATACATTGCTTTAATTTTAGTTGCAGTTATACTCGCTGCAGGCCTTATAGCATCAACATTTATAGTAACTGATGGCTTGGTAGAGATAAAGGGGAACAGATCTATAACCGTTGCGGGTTCTGCGAAACAGCAAATAAAGTCAGACCTTATCGTATGGAAAGGAAACTACTCCTGTCAGTCGAACTTGATGGCAGAGGCCTATGCCAAGCTTAAGGTAGACTCAGAAAAGGTAAGGAAGTATTTGCTGGGCAAAGGTCTCACTGAAAAGGACCTTGTATTCTCATCCATAGATACGAGCCCGGTATACGAGGTAAACTTCAATGGGCAGTATACTAATAATATCATTGCTTACAGGCTTAACCAGCGGGTAGAGATAAGCTCCAGCGATGTTGACAAGATAAGCCAAATCTCAAGGGAAGCTACAGAGCTTATTAACGATGGAGTGGAGTTTCAATCCTATCCTCCTCAGTACTTCTATACCAAAATCGCTGACTTGAAGGTCAGCATGCTTGCAGAGGCTACCAAGGATGCAAAAAATAGGGCTGAGCAGATAGCTCAGAATACCGGCAGTAAAATAGGCGCCTTAAAATCAGCAAAAATGGGTGTGTTCCAGATTACGCCTTTATATTCAACAGAAGTAGCTGATTACGGAATAAATGATACATCTTCACTGGAAAAAGAGATAACTGCTGTAGTAACGTGCACCTTCGAAATGAAATAGAGAAAAACAGGGGGTTAACAAATGGGGAAAATACTATGTTTTGTTTACAATGATATGGCGGATTTTGAGCTTACACTGGCGACTCACTTTGCAGGCCATTATGCAGGCAGAGAGATAGTTCCTATAGCATACGATAAGGCTGCGGTTGCCGCAAAACCCGGACTGCTTTATTTTCCGAAGGCAACAGTCACGGAAGCTTTACAGCTTGAGGATGTGGATGGTCTGATTATTCCTGGAGGCTGGAACAGCGAGCAAAGACCAGAGCTTACTGAGCTTATTAGAAGGCTTGACGGAGAAAACAAGCTATTGGCTGCTATATGTGCTGGACCTCAGTATTTTGCGAGGGCTGGAGTGCTGGGAAACCACAAGTATACTACTACTCTTACAACTGAAGAATTGAAGGAAAGCGGGGAAGTGGATTTCTTTCCTAGATATAACTTCCTGGATGAGAAAATAGTGAGAGACAGGAATATGATAACAGCAGTAGGTGTTGCATTCGTAGATTTTGCGGTGGAAATCGGTGACTATTTGGGAATATATGAGAAACCAGAAGAAAAGAAAGAATATTCAGATGCATATAAGGGACTCTTATAACTCTAGGGATAGTATTTCGCCTTGCACGTCTTGTCTTGCTTCCAGGCATTTCCAGTGAGGTATGTAATAATTTGTGTTTGGTTAAAATAATCCAGTAGTTACAATATTAAAATACTACTGGAGGATTGATGCCTGTATGGATAAAGTCAGCGGGATACTTAAGTTTGCAGCCAGGATGGAGAAGGATGCAAGGGATTTCTATAACTACTACGGGGATAAGGTGAAATCTAAGGAGTTAAGAGAAATATTCAACAAGATGGCTAGTATCGAAGAACTGCACCATGAGTATTTGACCAAACGGTATGAGGGGCTTATGCAAAAGGAACCGCCTAAGGAGCTGGCATGGAATATAGCCAGCGACCTTGCAATGAAAGACCCCCATATTCTTGCGGATACCTCGAACATACTCGGGGAAAACGAGAATGGAATTTCTGACCTTATGGTTATTAGGATGGCATATCTCATCGAGAAGGAATTCGAGGAATTCTACAAGAATGCGGTCAAAATTGCAGATGATGAGGTCGCCAAGAAAATTCTGACTGAGCTCTCAGTCTGGGAGGGTCAGCACAAGGATTACTTCGAGAAGCAGTATGAACAACTTCTTAGTAAGAACTGGGAAGATGCGGCATCTATACTGTTTGCAAAATAAACGCGATAAAACGATACTTTTAAGTATCGTTTTTTTATTGTTAATGGTGCACATATTCCACAACTATAAAATAATACAAGGGTCGAATACATTTTGACTTGAAGGAATAAATATAATAGAATTATAATATCAAATTTAAATTCACCTGTAAGGGGAGGTAGTAAATTGATCAAGGATTTGAATGAAATGAGAAATAGCTTTTTAGAGCTGGTGAAGAGGATTAAATACTATAATGACGCATTGTCAGTACTTTATTGGGATCTAAGAACAGGAGCCCCAAGAAAAGGCGTACCCCAAAGGGCTGAAGTCATTGGCATGCTGTCAGCAGAAGCCTTCAAGCTTTCTACCTCGACTGAGATGGAGGAATACCTGGCATACTTTGATGAGCCTGGCAATAAGGTCAGGCTGGACCATATAATGAAAGCCGTAGTAAAGGAATGCAGGAAGGAATTTGATAAATACAAGAAAATTCCAGCAGATAAATATAAGGAATATGTGATACTGACGTCTGAAGCAGAATCTGTATGGGAGGAAGCAAAGAACAGCAGCGACTTCGAGTTGTTCAGGCCTTATCTTGAGAAAATAGTTGATTTCAACATGGAGTTCATTGAGCTATGGGGTTATAAGGATAATAAGTACAACACTCTGCTGGATTTCTATGAGCCAGGAATGACAGTTGACAAACTGGATCTGATATTTGATGAACTGCGAAGCAAGATAGTGCCTTTGGTAGCAAGGATAAAGGAGTCTCCTAACCAGCCTGAGGAGGAGTTGTTGAAGCAGTATTTTGATATGGCAAAGCAGGAGGAGTTCAGCCTGTATATACTGGAAATGATGGGTTATGACTTTGAAGCGGGAAGGCTTGATGAAAGTGAGCATCCCTTCACTATTGGGATAGGTCCTGGAGATGTGAGAATAACCACTCACTACTATTCCAACGATTGCATCAGCGCCCTTATGAGTGCCTTGCATGAGGGGGGACACGCACTGTACGAGCAAAACATTTCTGATGAGTTAAATGGCACACCGCTTTACACCGGAACCTCCTCAGGAATACATGAGTCACAGTCAAGGTTCTGGGAAAACATAATCGGAAGAAGCCGCAGCTTCTGGGAAAGGTACTACGAGGAGCTTCAGAATGTATTCCCGGATCAGCTTAAGGATGTAGCTCTTGAGAAGTTCTATAGAGCCATAAACAAGGTGGAGCCCTCCCTTATCAGGGTTGAAGCTGATGAGGTCACATATAACCTCCACGTCATGATAAGGTATGAAATTGAGAAGGCTCTCATGAACAAGGAAATAAAGGTGTCAGACCTGCCAAGGGTCTGGAATGAGAAGATGCAGGAATATCTGGGGATAATGCCGCCTAATAATGCCCAAGGCGTCCTGCAGGATGTGCACTGGGCAGGAGGAAGCTTCGGATATTTCCCCTCCTATGCCTTGGGCAACATCTATTCAGCACAGCTGTATAATACAGCAAGGAAGGAAATCAAGGATTTTGATGCGCTTGTGGAAAGCGGCGAGCTTATAAAGATAAAAGAATGGCTTTCAGAAAAGATACACAAGTATGGCAAACTGCTTGAACCGTCAGAAATATTGAAGGAAGTCACCGGCGAGGAGATCAATCCCAAGTACCTGATAGATTATCTGGAGAATAAATACAAGGAAATATATAAGCTCTAAAAAATGCTGTCGTGAGTAAAAGCGGTTAATGATAAATCTCCAAAATAAGAACAGCCATGTCAATAGCCACATATGAGTATACAGAAATTGATGGCACTAATTCACTCCGCCTAAGAAAAGTCTAACGCCTTCCAATATCCAGACCTGGACGTGGAAGGCTTGCTTCGGCGTCCTGCCTCGCATACGACTTTTCTAAGGCTCCGCTTCTAAGTGCCATTAACAATTTCTGTATAGACATACTTAGGCTATTGATATGGCTGTTCTACCAATTAGTTACTAAGTAGATGAAAGCTATGTAACGATATATGGAAGCATTAGCTTTGTATATCAGCGAACACTTATAAGTCTTTGGGTAACAGAATAGAGCTTGATACGTAGGAAAATTCGTAAGATTTACGTGATGTAAATCTAGCACATACCAACAGGACGTTGGGTTTATGTGCGTTAGAATTTTACAAGTATCAAGCTCTAATTCTGTCCAAAGCTTATATTGTGTGAGTCGATATACAAAGTTAATGCTTCTATGTTGCTATGACATGGCTGTTCTTATTTTGGTGGTCTGTCGACTATTTCATAACATCGAAGTATTGATATGCTTTTCAGCCTCTTCTACAGGAAGAGGTTTACTTATATAAAAGCCTTGAAGCTCGTCACAATCCAATTGCTGCAGCAGCAATAGCTGTTCCCTGGTTTCCACCCCTTCAGCGATTACTTTAAGATTCAAGGTATGAGCCACGTCTATTATAGCTTTTACGATAGCATAGGTGTTCTTGTCCTCAAGGATATCAGCTACGAAGCTCTGATCAATTTTCAAGAAATTTATAGGGAAATGCTTCAAATAGTTAAGAGATGAATAGCCTGTCCCAAAATCATCAATGGATATACTGACACCCATATTGATGAGCTTGCCCAGAGTATTTACAGTAAACTTAAGGTTTTCCATCGCGGCCGTTTCTGTTATCTCAAGCTCGAGACATGAGGAATCAAGTCCCTTCTCACTAAGTACATTCATAATAATCTCAGGAAGGTGCTGTTCTTTGAACTGCCAAGCAGAAAGGTTGACTGCAAGGCGAAGATTGGTAAATCCAAGCTCGCGCCAAGTCTTAAGCTGGGTGCAGGCGCTATTAAGCACCCATTCGTCCACATACTTGATGAGGCCTGTTTCCTCTGCCATAGGTATAAAATCAGCAGGATAAAGAAGTCCCTTTTCCGGATGCTGCCATCTGACAAGGGCTTCCATACCCGCCAGCTCACCAGTTTTGCCATCTACCTTAGGTTGGTAATGAAGCACCAGTTCACCATTATCTATAGCATGGCGTAGGCCTTTTAACAGGTTGTACTTTTCCAGGGTATTATGATTTATGTCATTCGAGTATACCTGATAATTGTTCCTGCCACTTTCTTTTACACGATACATTGCTGAAGCTGCATTTCTGAGTATTACATGGGTTTCGATGCCATGGTCAGGATATGCCGCTATTCCTATGCTGGGTGAAATAAACAGCTCATGACTTTGTATTATGAAAGCCTCGCTGAATGCATCCAATATGTTCATAGCGCAGAGTACAGCATCATGAGTACTGCCAATTCCGCTAAGCAGTACCGCAAATTCGTCACCGCCCATTCTGGCTAAAAAGGAGGTCTCGGGTACTGTTTTTGCAAGTCTGCCGGCTGCGCTCTGAAGGAGCTTGTCACCTATATTATGTCCGAGTGTATCGTTTATGTTCTTAAACATGTCCAAATCGAGGAACAATACTGCCGCAGGGGTACTTACTTCTGAGGCACCTTCAAAAGCTTCGTTAAGCCGATCATAGAAAAGCTTACGATTCGGTAGAAGTGTCAGCGTATCATAATGGATCTTGTCTTTAACTTTCTCTTCCATGTTTATCGTACCTGAATATAAAAATTTCCTTTTACTGCCAAATCTAAAAACCAAAACGACACACCTCCCGATAGCTTTTGAGTTTTTTGTCCCTACATATATATTTCGGCATTATCATTCTGAATTTTAAGTTAATTCATAAGAATTCAATAAATAGTATTATTATACTTAACTATAGTATTGACAACAAGGCGTATTCTGTATTATATTAAGTGAAAACCAACTTTAAACATAATTATGGAGCTGATTTTATGAATACCATTAATTGTATGACAAATAGAATGCATCATCATAGGCAGAGCGCTTAAGCCTTTTTGGAAATTTTCCATGGGCATGAGTGCTGTTTGCGCTTGTGCCTATGGGATGCGATATTAAAAACCCCGTAGGTTAATTAAACCTACGGGGTTTTGTTTTTTAGAAAATTTCAATAGTTGTAGGGGCGAACACTGTTCGCCCGTACATTTTAATTTAAATGAGAACAAGGAGAGGGATTAACTATGCAAAGTTTTGGAATTCCTCAGGGTATGAGGGATATTCTTACTGATGAAAGCAGCAAAAGAACTATATTGCAGGAGAGGCTGCTGCATTATATGCAGTCCTGCGGATTTTGCCGTATAGAAACACCGCTGTTTGAGTATTATGAGCTATTTTCCGGTGATATATCACCGGTTGATGATGAAAGTATCATAAAAACAATAGACAGTGACGGGAAGGTAGTGGTTCTAAGGCCTGACATGACAATTCCAACAGTAAGGGTTGTTGCCACAAAGCTGAAGGGGCAGCAAAAGCCTTTAAAGCTGTTTTATGTGGGAAATGTATACAGGGCAGATAAGAAAAACCGAGGGACAGGGAGAGAATTTTGCCAGGTTGGGGCGGAGATATACGGATGTTCCGGTAAGTGGTTGGATTTAGAAATCATAGGGATGGCAAAGGAAAGCTTCAGAGAAGCCTCAGTAACAAACTACAAGATTGATATAGGACATGTAGGAATAATCAAAGGTATTTTCGAAGAGCTAGCCATAGCAGAAGAAAAGAAAGTCTATATTATAGACCTGATTGGCAAAAAGAATCTGGTAGAACTTGAAAAAGAGGTATCCACCCTTTCAATTAGCAGCAGGCATAAGGAAATAATCTGTAAGCTGCCGCGTTTTTTTGGGAGACCCGAGGACATTTTCAAAAGTATTGATGAAATTATAATCAATGATACTGTGAGGGAATCAGCTGACCATCTTTTTGAAGTATGTGAGAAAAGCAGAGAAATGGGTTTGGAGGCCAATCTTATAATAGACGTTGGGATGACAGGGAATATGAAGTATTATACCGGGTTGATTTTTAAGGCATATGCCCAGGGAACCGGCGATGTGGTGATTTCGGGAGGCAGATATGATGATTTGCTTGGGAAACTGGGTTTAAATACAACTGCAGCAGGGTTTGCAATATATGTTGACAGTATGATTGAAGCAGCAGCAGTGGAGAACATGAAGCAGCAGAGGGAACACAAGATATTAGCCATCTTTAGTGACAACAGCTTCATTGAAGCTTTGAGGTATTCTGAAAGCCGCAGAAAAGACGGAATAACCGTAAACCTGATAAACTGTCTGGACATATCCGATCCTGAGCAATACTGCAGGCAATACGGTTATGATGAGATATTAAATTTTAAGTAGAAGGGAGTGATGGAAATGCTGAAGGTAGCTATCGCAAAAGGCAGAGTGGCTGAAAAGGTAAGTGAGCTTCTGCTTGATACAAGTGACTACGGAAATATAATTGATTTAAACTCCAGAAAGCTAGTTTTTATCAATAAGGATAACGAAATAGAATTTTTTATGGTAAAGCCTTCTGACATTCCTGTATATGTAGGAAGTGGGGCGGCAGATATAGGCATTGTAGGGAAAGATGTACTTATGGAGACTCAAAACCAGGTATATGAAATACTGGACTTGAAAACCTGCAGCTGCAGGATGGTCTTGGCAGGCCCTTCTGAGAAGCAGCAGGTGAGACCTATAGTTAGAAAAATCGCTACCAAATATCCTAGAATAGCGGCGGAATATTTTAACAGCAAATCAGAGCCTGTAGAGATAATAAAGCTGGACGGCTCAATAGAACTTGCTCCCATTGTCGGATTATCGGATGCAATAGTTGATATTGTTGAAAGCGGAAAGACCTTGAAGGAAAACGGACTGGTAGTTTATGAGAAAATTTGTGATATAACTGCGAGAATGATAGTGAATAGGGTCAGCTACAAGATGAAAAACAAAAGTATAAGCACCTTTGTAGCAGCTATAAGTACGGCCATTGAAGGAGGTGAGACCCGTGCTGAGAATATTGTCATGGGATGACAAAAGCAGTATGGAGAGCTTTTTAGGACAAAAGAGCTATAGCTTCATACCTGAAGAAGTGACTGCTGCAGTAAAAAAAATAGTACAAGATGTCAGGGACAGAGGGGACAAGGCAGTCCTTGAGTACAGCAGAAGGTTTGATAATGTGAAGGATATAGAGGATTTCAGGGTTAGTGCCAATGCCTTGGGGGCTGCTGCAAGGGAAGTAGATAAAAGCTTCATAGTAGCTATCAGTAAGAGTATAGCTAATGTGAAAAGATTTCACAAAGAGATGGGCGACAAGGATTTCAACATAGTGACGGATAACGGCAGCGTGCTGGGCAGCAGGGTTACTGCCATAGACAAGGCTGCAATATACGTACCCGGCGGAAAAGCCTCATACCCTTCAACTGTGGTAATGTGCGCAGTGCCAGCCATAATTGCAGGAGTCAGAGAAATAATCATATTGACCCCTCCTTCTGAGGATGGTGATATCAATCCATATGTAGCAGTGACAGCAAAGCTTCTTGGGATTGACAAGGTCTTTCGGATAGGCGGGGCTCAAGCGGTGGCAGCAGCAGCTTTTGGCACCAAGACTGTGCCAAAGGTCGACAAGATTGTAGGGCCGGGGAATGCATACGTAGCAGCTGCAAAGAGAGAAGTATACGGATTTGTAGATATTGACATGATAGCGGGGCCCAGCGAAATTGCGGTAGTAGCAGACAGCAGCGCTAATGCACGCTGGGTTGCAGCTGATGTTCTATCTCAGGCAGAGCATGATGAAATGGCCAGATGTTTTCTGGTTACTGACTCTGAAGCTTTTGCAGTCAGGGTAAATGCTGAAATAGAAAGACAGCTTGCAGGTATGAAAAGACAGAGCATAATTAGCCATGCACTGGCAAATAATTCGGCAGCTATTGTGGTTGATAACATAGAGAAGTCCGCGGATATAATAAATAAAATTGCTCCGGAACATTTGGAAATAATAACGGAAAACCCCTTCAGAATATTGAAGGATATCAAAAACGCAGGAGCTATTTTCCTTGGAGGTTATTCCACAGAGCCCATAGGTGATTACATCGCAGGTCCCAATCATGTCCTGCCTACCTATGGTACCGCAGCTTTCTTTTCACCCCTTTCAACCAGGGATTTTCAGAAAAGATCAAGCTTAATATATTACAGCAAAGAGGACTTGGAGGCCTTTGGGCCTGCTGCTATGAAAATTGCTGAAGCGGAAGGCTTGGAAGCCCATGCAAACGCATTGAAAGTGAGGCTTCAAAATGATAGATAAGTTAGTGTCAAAAAGAGCGCTTGAGCTTGAATGCTATAAGGTGGAATCAAAGACACAGGGCATAGCTCTTGATAAAAACGAAATACCTTGGAGTTTGAGTAATAAAGTGGAGGAAGCTCTCATTAAAAAGATTAAAACAATGGAGTTCAACCGATACCCGGATAGTGACTGTACAGACCTCAAAACAGCGATTTCAAGGTATACAGGCATTGGTGCTGAATCAATAAGCGTAGGCAACGGCTCTGACGAACTTATACATATGGTGCTTCAGGCCTTTATAGACCCGGGTGACACTATAGCTGTCCATAATCCTACCTTCTCAATGTATAAGATATATGGAACAATCTGCGGCGCCAGAATATGGGAGTATAACATGGACAGCGATTTTGAAATCAAGCTTGATGAATTTATCGATTGCCTTGAAAAAGAAAAACCTAAGGTTGTCTTTGTATGCAACCCCAACAATCCTACCGGCAGAAGGCTTGAATTATCAGAGATAGAACAGATATTGAGGAAGGTCAATGGTATTGTACTTGTGGATGAGGCATACTTTGAGTTTTCAGGCTTGACTGCTGCAGGACTTCTTTCCAGATATGACAACCTCATAATACTGAGGACATTCTCTAAGGCTCTTGGATTAGCAGCATTAAGAGTAGGATATATGCTAGCCTGCCCATCGGTCATAAGCTATATTGACAGAGTTCGTTCACCATTCAATGTAAATACGTTTGCACAAGCTGCAGCAGTAGAGGTTTTGGAAAACCTCGATACAGTGACAGAAAGAATTGAAATATTAAAAATTGAGAGAAAAAGACTTGCTGAACTGCTTACATCTCTTGAAAACCTTCAGTGCTTTGAATCCTGGAGTAATTTCATTCTGATACGCTCCCCATATGCGGTCGAAATATATAGGAGACTTCAAGCAGCAGAGATTCATATTAAAAGTTTTCCCAACTCTATACTTAAAGACTGTCTGCGGGTTACAATCGGCAGCCGCTTAGAAAATGACAAGTTCTATGAAATTGTTAAGGAGGTGCTGTATGAAGGAGCCTAATGAAGAAAGGACTGCGGAATTATCCAGAAAGACAAATGAGACTGAGGTTTATATAAATATAAACCTGGATGGAAGCGGAAAGTATGATATAGATACAGGTGCTCCTTTTTTCGACCACATGCTGGAGCAGCTGAGCCTGCACAGCGGTTTTGACCTTGTTGTCAAGGCAAAGGGGGATATAAAGGTAGATTTGCACCATACTGTGGAGGATGTGGGAATAGTTTTGGGAAAGCTGCTGTATGAATGCACCAGGGATAAGGTCAGTATTGCAAGGTATGGCAGTATAATGCTTCCCATGGATGACTCTCTTTGTACGACAGCGGTGGATTTTTGCGGGAGGGCAAATCTTGTATACAACTGCAGTACACTGCAAGGCTGTATAGGGGATTTTGACACAGAGAATGTTAAAGAATTTTTCAAAGCACTTGTAAGTAATTCTTTCATTACCTTGCATATAAACCTGCTGTACGGAGAAAATCTCCACCACAATGCTGAATGCATTTTTAAGTCGGTGGCAAGAGCTTTAAAAGAGGCGGCGGGCAGGAGCCCTTCGATTGGTGTACCCTCTACAAAGGGGTGTGTATAGGCTATGAAGCTGGGAATTGTTGATTATGGTGTTGGTAATATATACAGCCTGAAAAAGGCATTTGAGTATATAGGTGTTGATGCAGTTGTATCAAAGGATGCAAAAGTGCTTGACAGCTGTGCGGGAATCGTTTTGCCGGGAGTCGGAGCTTTTAGCGATGCTTGCGCTAATATATCAGAAAATGGCTTGGAGGATATAATTCTAGGCCAGGTCGCTAAAGGAAAATTGATAATGGGAATTTGCCTAGGAATGCAGCTACTGTTTGATTACAGTACAGAAGGGGCTGTGACCAAAGGATTGGGGCTCCTTAAAGGCTGGGTAGACAGAATTCCCGGCAGCGTTAAGGTTCCTCATATGGGCTGGAATACCCTGCAAAATAAAAATGAATGTAAGGTGCTTTCGGGGATTAAGGATGGAGCCTATGTATACTACGTACATTCCTACTATGCAAGAGCAGAGGATAGCGCCAATATATGCGCTGTCAGCAGCTATGGAGACGATATACCCGCAGTTGTGAAAAAGGACAATATTTTAGGTATGCAGTTTCACCCCGAAAAAAGTGGTGAGACTGGGTTAACTATATTGAATAATATTAAGGAGATGTTGATATGAGAATTTATCCGGCAGTTGATATTTATGATGGGAAATGTGTGAGACTTAAAGAGGGAAGTCTTGAAAAGAAGGAAATATTTTATGAAAACCCGGTAGATGCAGCAAAAATGTGGGAGCAGAAGGGTGCTGCGGCTTTGCACATTATTGACCTGAATGGTGCTTTCAGCGGGAAAACGGGAAATAGAGCTGCAGTTGAGAAAATAATAAATTCAGTAAGAATTCCCGTACAAATCGGAGGAGGACTTAGGAGCATTGCAGACTTAACAGAGGCTTTGAATATAGGAGCAGCAAAAGTCATTATAGGTACCGGTGCGGTATTGGATGAAGAACTTCTGGAAAATGGCATTGAGAGATATCTGGATAAGATTGCAGTCAGCATTGATGCCGTAGATGGCTTTGTTGCTATAAAAGGCTGGGTGAATGTGAGCGAATTCAGTGCTTATAACTTCGCAAGCAAAATTGTCGGCAAAGGCTGCAAGAATATAATATACACTGATATTTCCAGGGATGGAACAATGAGCGGACCTAACCTTGATGGTATAGAGAAAATGTGCAATGTTGAGGGAGCAAGAATAACCGCCTCCGGAGGGGTAAGGAGTATAGACGACCTTCTGGCAATTAAGCGTACAGGCGCAGAGGGAGCAATAATAGGCAAAGCCTTGTATGCCGGAGTCATAAAGCTAGAGGATGCCCTTAAGGCTGTGGAGGGGTAATATGCTGGCTAAAAGGATTATACCTTGCCTTGATGTAAAGAACGGAAGGGTAGTCAAAGGTGTTGGGTTTAATAACCTCAGAGAAGCAGGAGATCCTGTTGAAGCAGCAAGAATGTATAATGCTGCAGGAGCGGATGAGCTTGTTTTTCTGGACATCACTGCCTCTATAGAGAGTAGAAGTACTATGCTTGATGTGGTGAAGGCAACTGCAAGGGATGTATTCATACCCCTCACGGTAGGGGGAGGTATAGGCAGCCTTGGTGACATTGAGGCACTTCTGCACGCCGGCGCAGATAAGATATCCCTAAACAGCGCTGCGGTAAAGCAGCCTGAACTGATTGAAGAAGCGGCAAAGAGATATGGAAGCCAGTGTATTGTTGTTGCGGTTGATGCAAAGCTTAGGGAAGGAGCAGCCGGGTGGGAGGTATATATTCACGGGGGCAGAACCAACATGGGCATTGATGTGCTGGAATGGTGCAAAGTTGTTTATGAACTGGGAGCCGGAGAGATACTTCTTACCAGCATAGATGCCGACGGTTCTAAGGAAGGCTATGATATCTCCTTAACCTCCAAGGTTGCAGAAACGGTCAATATACCGGTCATAGCTTCGGGGGGAGCAGGCAGCAAAGGGGACTTTTATCAGGTGCTTACAACAGGCAAGGCGGATGCCGCGCTGGCAGCTTCACTGTTTCACTATGGTCATCTGGCTATAAGAGATTTAAAGGCTTATCTGTCTTTAGCGGGAGTAAGCGTAAGAATATAATTGATTGGAGAAGTTCATATGTTTATTGATGATATAAAATTCAACGAGAAAGGCTTGGTGCCTGCGATAGTACAGGACTATAAAACAGGTGAAGTGCTGATGCAGGCATACATGAGCAAGGAAAGCCTGGAAAAAACATTAGAATCAGGGCGTTCATGGTTTTACAGCAGAAGCAGGGATGAACTATGGCAAAAAGGGGCAACCTCAGGAAACACTCAGGAGGTTAAGGAGATATTACTTGACTGTGACGGAGATTGCCTGCTTATAAAGGTGAAGCAGAAGGGCGCAGCCTGCCATACGGGAAATAAAAGCTGCTTTTACAGAAGCATATTGGTGGCTGACGAAAGTACAGGAGCTGCAAATATTGGAGCGGTCCTTGAAGAACTGTATAGGAAGGTAGGGGAGAGGCAGGAAAATCCGATACCGAACTCATATACCTGCTATCTTTTTGATAAAGGCATTGATAAGATATTGAAGAAAGTGGGAGAGGAAAGTACAGAGGTAGTGATAGCGGCAAAGAATGAAAACAAGAAAGAAATCATTTATGAAATATCCGATTTGCTTTATCATTTAACTGTATTAATGAAATATATGGATGTATGTCTTGAGGATATTGCGGGTGAACTTTATAAGAGATTCAAGTAAATAGTTTCCGACAGTTCACTAATAGCACCGCTCCGCATAATATAGTTATTACGGAGGAAGGTGTGATTATGAACTATGTTGTGATAATGTGCGGAGGTTCGGGGAGCAGGTTCTGGCCTAAAAGCAGAAAAATGTATCCCAAGCAGTTCTTGAATACTGTAGGAGAAAGGACAATGATCCAGCTTACTGTGGACAGGATCAGTAAGTTCATTCCCCTGGAGAATATATATATGGTGACAAACAAATGCCATGTAAACACTATAAAGGAACAAGTGCCGCAAATACTTGAGGAAAATCTCATAATCGAACCCATGATAAAAGAGACAGCCGCCTGCATAGGTTATTCGGCTGTGAAGCTATTGAAAAATGACCCTGAAGCGGTTATGATTGTACTTCCTTCTGACCACTATATAGAGGATGAAGTGAAATTCATGGAAACCCTGAAGCAGGGGTTGGATATAGCATGTCGGGACAGCTGCCTTGTAACTATGGGAATAAGGCCTACCAGGCCGGAAACGGCTTATGGCTATATTGAAACGGGGAAAAGCATAGAAGGTATTTTGAAAATACCGACTTATAAAATAAAAAGATTTACAGAAAAGCCAAATAGGGAAAAAGCACAGGAGTTCATTGATAAAGGAACTTATCTCTGGAACAGCGGGATGTTCATTTGGAAAGCGGCTGTGCTGCTTAAACAGTATAAAAAGTTCCTTCCGGATATGTATCAATGCCTGAAGCGAATGGGTGAGTATATAGGCACCCCTGAGGAAGCCGAGATAGTTGAAGAAGAATATCACAAGATTGATGGTATATCAATTGACTATGGAATATTGGAGAAGACATGGGATGTATATGTTATGGAGAGCAGCTTTTCCTGGGACGATATAGGCAATTGGACTGCTCTTGAAAGATATATGTATAAGGATGAGAACGGCAATTCAATTAAGGGTGAGCACACGGTATTGGATACCCACAACTGCATATTGTATGGCGAAAAGCGGCTTATCGCCGCATTGGGGGTTGAGGATCTTATAATTGTAGAAACGGAAGATGTGATCCTGGTATGCAAAAAGGACAGAGATCAGGACATCAAGCTTTTAATCAAAGAGCTTCAAAAAGATAAGGAAAATATTAAATATGTATAAACATATAAAATGGGGATGTAATGAAGCTTAAAGTTTCGTTACATCCCCATTTTATGAATATCTTTTATTTCATACTTTTCGCATATGTGTCAGGTTTATGAATTATTGACATTATGTAAAATGCGAGGTACAATTATGAAAATGGTATACCGAACAGCGTTCACATATGCGAACGGAATAGGGGGAGAGTATTATAAAAATAAACAAATCTGCCTCAAGAGCAATAGACATAATTGATTTTATTGCAAAGCAGGATAGCTCCGTGACTATAACAGAGATAAGCCATAAGCTTGGCATACCTAAGAGCAGTACGTTTGAGCTATTATATACTCTGCTGGAAAAAGGCTACTTACAAATTGAGGACGAGAACCTTAAGACATTCAAATTAGGGATAAAACTTTTTCAATCAGGAACAGCTTATCTGAAAAAAATGGATTTAAACAGAGAGGCACGTCCCTTACTGGAAGATATGATGAAGAATTCGGGTGAAACTGTATTTTTAGCGGTAGAGGTTAATGGAATGACAGTGTACCTGGACAAAGTGGAAGGTTCTTCATCAACCAGGACTACCTCCGTGCTGGGCTCCAGCAACCCAATGTATTGTACAGGCCTTGGGAAGGCCTTGCTAGCCGCTTACTCAGACAATAGGATAAAAGAGATAACAGGGGGAAGCGAGCTTCCTTTAATAACCGAATATACAATAAAGTCTTATGATGAATTAATAGTTGATTTAAAAGGCATACGCAGTAGGGGATATGCAATAGACGACAGGGAAAATGAAGAAGATGTGTTTTGCGTTGCAGCACCTATTTATGATAGGTCGGGTAAACCTATTGCTGCTATAAGTATTGCAAGTCTGGCTTCGAAGATTAACAGCGACAGATTGGAGCAATTTGGTAAGTTAGTATCGGATACGGCTTTAGATATTTCTAAAAGGCTGGGATATGCAAGGGATAAGTTATATTTTTATTAAACATGGTTTTAGGTGAATATTGCAAGAAGGTGATGGTTACATGTATATTGCCACTATTGATACAGGAACGTCAAACACCAGGGTAAAGATATGGTATCAAGGTAAAGTTATATCAAGATCATTTGTTGAGGTAGGAGTTAGAGATACTGCGATTACCGGAAGCAAGACAAAATTATACCAAGGAGTAAAAAACGCAATAAAGATAGCGCTAGAGCAGAAGAACATGGAAGCTTCAGAGGTAGACTTATTCCTGGCTTCAGGGATGATTACTTCAAATGTTGGTTTATATGAGGTACCCCATGTTTGGGCACCTGCAGGGGTTGAAAAATTAGCAAAGTGCATGGTATCAGCTCAAATAGATGAGGTAATTGATAAACCTATATGGTTTGTTCCTGGAGTTAAAAATTGCTTGAAGAATATAGACCTAAAGAGTTGTGAAGAAATGGATATAATGAGGGGCGAAGAGGTAGAGACATTTGGAATCATAGAAAGCTTGAAAATAGAAGAAGCAGCTGTTGTCATTCTTCCCGGTTCCCATTCAAAATTTGTAAGAGTAACTAAGGACAAGCAGATTGCAGGATGTGTTACAACGTTGGCAGGGGAGCTATTATCAGCTTTAACAAATAATACAATTCTTGCTAATGCCCTTAATAATTCATTTGTTGAAAAGATAAATGAAGAATTAATTATTGCTGGAGCTAACTATTCAAGAAATGTGGGATTAAACAGAGCATGTTTTACAATCCGGATACTGGACCAGTTTACAACTTATTCAATTAACGATAAGGCTAACTTCTTACTAGGTGCAGTGCTGGAGAATGATTTATTTGCAGTTAAAAACAGTCATGCTTTAGAGATAAACCCAGAAGAGTCTGTAATAATAGGCGGCAGCGAGGTTTTAAAGAGAGCATTTGGGATATTAGTAAAAAATGATAGTTATTTTAATGGCAAGGTACATATGGTAGATGACGAATTAATGAAGGATATGGCTGGACTTGGTTCAATTGTGGTAGCAAAGGCCAGAGGACTTGTAAGGAGGGGTGAATAAGTGAGAAGCTCGGATGTATTTGGATTAATAAAAGATACAGGTATAGTAGCAATACTTAGAGGTATCGGAGAAGAGGAAGCGCTTCGTACGGTTGAAGCCCTCTGCAAGGCTGGAGTAAAGGCAATCGAGGTGACATTTAATACTCCTGGGGTTGATAAAATAATTTTATCTCTGCTTAGAAGCTTTAGCGGAGAAATAATTGTTGGGGCTGGCACTGTCACGAATCCTGCAAGTGCTGTAAGAGCTATAGAATGCGGTGCGGAGTTTGTACTTGCACCAAATACAGATGCTGAGGTCATAGCAATAGTTAAAAGGTATGGGAAAATCATGGTTCCTGGTGCTTATACAGCAACTGAAGTCTTAAAATGTTATGATTTTGGCGCCGATATAGTGAAGATTTTTCCGGCGTCGTCTGTAGGTCCGAAATATATAAGAGACTTAAGAGGGCCTTATGACTACATAGATATGATGCCTGTGGGTGGAGTAGATGTCGACAATGTGGGGGAATTCATTAAGGCAGGGTCAATAGCAGTAGGGGTTGGTGGAAGTTTAATTAGAAAAGACTTGCTGGCCAAAGAAAATTACAAGGCTATAGAGGAACTTGCTAAAAAATTCATTGATGAGATCAGCAAAGCTAGATAAAATATGCTGCAGGTCAGTTGAAGCGAGTCTCTTTTAGTAGGTCGTTTTTATTCCGCTAAGTTTAAAAATGAAATTTCATATTATGAATTGCAGTTTTATAATTTTATCTTGCAGAATTTTGTAAATGGTAGTAAAATAAATATATGAAATAATATTTCACATTGTGAAATATACGATATAACCTCATATACATCATATATGTAATAAGCCTTACCATTATATATATCTCAGCAAATATGGCAAATGCTAAATGATAAATAGTAAAACCGAAAGCATATATCAATTTATGAAAATATCTTATAGCTTAAATAAGAAGCATTCCTGTGATGAAACAAATTTGGAGATTAGATGGGAGGTGAACTTGCCGGTCTTTAGCAAATAGTTTCCAGGTACCTTGGTGTATTAAAATTATTTTATCAAAGGGAGGAAGAAAAGATGAAAAAAGTATTAAGTATTCTATTGGTTCTTATTATGACTCTATCTTTATTTGGATGCGGCTCAGCAGCGACAAGTGGTAACCCGAAAGAAATTAAAATAGGTGTTGTTAGTCCTATTTCAGGACAGTCAGCTATAGCCGGTGAGTACATAAAGAATGGTATCGAGCTTATTGCTGACCAATTGGCAAAAGATGGGGGACTTGATGTTAAAGGTACAAAAATACCTGTTAAGTTCTTATATGAAGACAATGAAGCAAAACCAGATGCAACTGCTAATGTATTTAGAAAGCTTATTGACCAGGACAAGGTTATTGCAATAGTTGGTCCTGACATGAGCAAATGCATACTTGCAGGCGGACCGATTGCCCAAGCTTCAAAGATTCCTGCCATCGGTACATTTACAACAAATGAAAAAGTAACTCAGATAGGGGATTTCCTTTTCAGAGCATGCTTTATAGATCCTTTCCAGGGAAAAGTTATGGCTCAGTATGCAGCAGATACAATTGGCGCTAAGACAGCAGCAATTTTATACAACAATGCTGATGACTATAGTAAAGGACTTATGGAGAATTTCAAAAAGGCCTTTGAGGAAAAAGGCGGAAAAGTTGTTGAGGCTCAGGCATATGGCGGAGCTGATGTAAAAGACTTTAACGCACAGCTTACAAAGATAAAAGCCGCAAACCCGGAAGTACTCTTTATGCCGAACCAGTTTGGTGAAGTACCGCTTCAGATGAAGCAGGCAAGGCAAATGGGAATAACTGCTCAGTTCCTGGGCGGAGATTCATGGGACAGCCCAGACGTACCAAATATCGCTGGAGTAGATATAGTTGAAGGTTCAGCATTTGACGCAGCTTTCTCTCCTGATGATCCAAGCCCGATTTGTAAGGATTTCGTAAAAAGATATAAAGATAAATATGGTAAGAACCCGAATTCAAATGCTGTTTTAGCATATGAAGCTGCTATGGTAGTACTGGAAGGCATAAAGAATGCTGAAACATTGGATGGACAGGGTGTAAGAGATGCTATGGCCAAGATAGAAAATCTTGAAGTGCCATCAGGAACAATAACATTCGATGCAAATAGAAACCCTGTTAAAGGTGCTGTCGTAAATGTATATAAGGGTGGAGTACCTTCTTACGTAACAACAATTAATCCAAATTAAAGGATAATAATTCAAAGAATCGGTGGTAAGGAACCCTTACTGCCGATTCTATAATAAAAATCAGTTTATCTAAAGGGGAGGATATATTTGACTACCATACTTCAATTGACTATGTACGGTCTTCAACTGGGAAGTATTTACGCCCTTATAGCACTTGGATACACAATGGTATATGGAATTATAGGACTTATAAACTTTGCTCATGGTGACTTTTTGATGGTTGGCGCATTTATAGTGTTTTTTCTTGTCCAAGCATTGGGTGGGGGGCACATACCATATATCCTTGTTGCTGCTGTAATTATCATTGGAATGGTTCTCACCGGTCTTTTGGGTGTAGCAACCGAGAGGATTGCATATAAACCTCTTAGGAAAAAACCGAGACTTTCAGCACTTATAACAGCAATAGGCGTTTCGATGTTTCTTGAAAATTTTCCAAGGGCTTTACCTTTTATAGGACCTGCACCAAGACCTTTTCCAGAATTATTCCCGATGCGTGATTTTAATATTGGAGGAGTTGGGACAAACAGTGTTCAGCTTTTAATGATAGCTTTCTCCATCATATTAATGATTGGATTGCATTACATTACTACAAGAACAAAAGTTGGCAGCCAGATGAGAGCTGTGCAATTTGATAAAGATGCAGCAGCACTTATGGGCATTAATGTTAATAATGTTATCTCGATTACTTTCTTTATAGGTGCAGCACTAGCTGCAGCAGGTGGTGTTTTTTACTCAAGTATATATCCTATGATTGATGTATATATGGGAATCTGGCTTGGCACAAAAGCTTTTGTAGCCGCAGTTTTAGGCGGTATTGGCGATATACGCGGAGCTATGATAGGCGGATTCATAATGGGAGTAGCTGAGGTTTTAGCAACAGCAGTAAACTCAGATTTAGGATATGGTGCCGGCTTTGTAATATTGATACTTATATTGTTATTTAAACCAGCGGGAATTATGGGTAAATTCACCATAGAGAAAGTGTAGGTGACTGAGATGAATTACTTGAAAGATAAAAAGGCAATTTTGATCATAATTCTAAGTTATATCATTATTCTTACTTTAAACAAGCTTGATATAATTAATTCCTATCTTCTGCAGATTATAATGCTAGCTGGAATTAACATAATAATGACAGTAAGCTTAAACATCGTCAATGGATTTACCGGACAGTTCTCTATAGGTCAGGCTGGATTTATGGCAATAGGTGGATATGCATCTGCGGTGATAACAACGCTCCTTTTTAATACTTCAAGCTGGCCAGTGTATGCGCAGACACCAATCTTTATTTTATCCCTTATTTTTGGAGGGCTCGTAGCAGGTTTTGTGGGATTATTGATTGGATTACCTACATTAAGATTAAAAGGAGACTATCTGGCAATAGTAACCTTGGCATTTGGTGAAGTAGTAAGAGCAACGATAAGGCTCATAAACTATGTTGGAGGGCCAAGAGGGCTGGCAGGCATCCCAAGGTATACTAATCTCTTCTGGGTATTTGTATTTACACTTCTTGCAATATACGGAGCAAGGAACTTTGTAAACTCATCCTTCGGAAGGGCGTGTATATCCATAAGAGAGAATGAGGTTGCTGCAGAGACAATGGGTATAAATTCTACCAAGTATAAGGTATTGTCTTTTACGTTTGCGGCATTTATGGCCGGAGTGGCTGGCGGGTTATTTGGTCATCTTCTTATGTTCTTACAGCCTGATACCTTTAGCTTCCTAAAATCTAACGATTACCTTGTATTCTTGTATGCAGGCGGAGCAGGAAGTATAAGCGGATCAATATTAAGTGCGATAGTGCTTACAGTAGTACCGGAGTTCCTAAGATTCTTAGCAAATTGGCGTATAGTCATATATGCACTTTTGCTTGTAGTATTGATGATTAAAAAGCCGGAAGGTTTCTATGGCGGCAAAGAGTTCGGATTCTTGAAGTTAAAGAAGCGAAATGTTACCAGAGAGGTCAGCCAAGACCCAGCTCCAATAAAATAAGTTAAGAGGAGGTAAACACTAATGGCATTGCTTGATGTAGAAAATCTCTCCATACAATTTGGTGGGCTAAAAGCGGTAAACAATTTCAACCTTTCTCTTGAACATGGGGAACTGGTGGCGATAATCGGACCAAATGGAGCAGGTAAAACTACAGTATTTAATATGCTTACAGGATTATATAAACCTACGGAAGGCGATATTCGTCTTGATGGGAAGAGTATTGTAGGGCTAAAGCCCCATGATTTCACTGAGAGAGGAATAGCCAGGACATTTCAAAATATAAGATTATTTAGTAATGTCAGTGTACTTGATAATATAAAGATTGCATATACACTTCAAATGAAATATGGCTTTGGAGAAGCACTTTTTAGGACAAAGAAATTTAACGCTACTGAAGATGAATTTGAAAGAAAATCATTGGATATTCTCGAAATATTCAAATTGGATAAAAAGGCTGATTTATTAGCGAAGAATCTGCCATATGGGGAACAAAGACGGCTTGAAATAGCAAGAGCTCTTGCAACAAACCCAAAGATTCTGCTTCTGGATGAACCGGTTGCAGGTATGAACCCCAATGAGATGGAAGACCTTGTGAACTTGGTAAGGGACATCAAGGTAAGGTTTAATCTGACTATACTTTTGATTGAGCATCATATGAGTGTTGTTATGAATATAGCAGACAGGATAAAGGTGTTGGATTTTGGTGAAACAATAGCCGAAGGGAAGCCTGCTGAGATACAAAATAACCCTAAGGTTATTGAGGCATACCTGGGAGGGGGGCATAAAGAATGATTTTAGAAATTAAAGATTTACATGTTTCATATGGAGCAATAAAAGCGGTAAAAGGTATTTCTTTTGAAGTAGAAGAAGGAGAAATTGTTACTCTGATAGGGGCTAATGGAGCTGGAAAATCGACTACACTCAGGACAATATCAGGGCTTGAGACTGCAGCTAGTGGCTCTATAAAGTTCTTGGGAACTGAGATAACAAAAATGCCTCCCCATGATATTGTAAAACTGGGTATATCCCATTCACCAGAAGGAAGAAGAATATTTGCAAACCTAAGTGTTGTAGAAAATTTGAAACTTGGTGCAAATCTCAGGAAAGACATTGATGGCATAAAAAAGGATATAAAAAGGGTATTTGAGCTGTTCCCAAGACTTGAAGAGAGACAAAACCAGTCTGCCGGTACACTAAGCGGCGGTGAACAGCAGATGCTTGCTGTAGGAAGAGCGCTAATGACAAAGGGCAAACTAATGCTTTTGGATGAGCCTTCGATGGGTCTTGCACCTATAGTGGTTGAAGAGATTTTTAAAATCATTAAAGAGATAAACAATCAGGGGACTACAATACTCCTAATCGAGCAAAATGCTTATATGGCACTCGGAATTGCAAACAGAGCGTATGTGCTCGAAACGGGAAATATAGTACTGCAAGGGCCAGCTCACGAGCTTGCTAACAATGAAGATGTCAAGAAGGCTTATCTTGGTGCATAATAGGAGGTTATATATATGATACAGGTATCAAAAATAGCCCGGGAGATTCAGGGTTCTACAATAAGAAAAATGTTTAATATGGCAAGCGGAATGACTGATACGGTTAGCTTTGCTCTTGGAGAACCTGATTTTGTCACTTCGAAGAATATTATAGATGCTGCATGCAAGGCTCTTCAGGATGGACAGACTCACTATACGCCGAATGCCGGCATCCTACCTTTAAGGCAAGCCATAGCCAAAAAACTCAAAACAAAAAATAATGTTGAAATAGATCCTGAAACTGAAATTATGATAACTGCAGGGGGCATGGAAGCACTGATGCTCAGCATGATGGTGATACTAGATCCGGGAGATGAGTTCATAGTCACCGATCCATTCTGGACAAACCATCCTTCACAGGTTTTGATGTGTGGAGCAGTACCGAGATTTGTAAAAGTATATGAAGAAGACGGATTTGTATATAACCCTGATAATGTCAGAAAAGCAATCAATAAAAAAACTAAAGCAATACTTATCAATTCTCCGGCAAATCCAACCGGTGGCGTTGCTGGAAGAGAAGTACTGGAAGAGATTGCTAAAATTGCAATAGAAAATGATTTGATAGTAATTACCGACGAAGTATACCAACATCTTATATATGACGATGCAGAGTTCATAAGCATTGCATCATTACCCGGCATGAAGGAGCGAACAGTTATAATAGACAGCTTCTCAAAGTCTTATGCAATGACTGGTTGGAGAATAGGTTATGCTGCAGGATGCAGAGAAATATTACAGGATATGATAAAGCTCCATGAAAACGTAGTATCCTGCATAAACACATCTTCCCAGTATGGTGCAATAGAGGCTATAGAAGGCCCTCAGGATTATCTCAAATACATGATTGATAAGTATGCAATAAGAAGAAAACTAATTGTTGAGGGCATAAATAGTATAGAAAAACTATCATGTATAAGCCCGAAGGGTGCATTCTATGCATTCCCCAATATTACAAAAACTGGCCTCAAATCAGAGGAATTCGCTGTTCAGCTTCTAAAGAAAACTGGTGTTGTAGTTGTGCCGGGATCAGGATTCGGAGAAGCTGGAGAAGGCTTCATCAGGATATCTTATGCTACTTCCGAAGAGAAGATAAAAGAGGGATTGAGAAGAATAAAAGCTTTTGTTGAGGGCTTGAAATAGAAACATCATTAATTTTTGACTAGAGGGGAGATCAGTATGAAAGCAGCAGTTTTAAAGAAATGGAAAGAGCTTGAAATAATGGAGGTAGAGAAGCCTTCGATAAAGCCTGGAGAGTGCTTGATAAAAGTGATTTATGGAGGTGTATGCGGTTCTGATGTACATATCTATAATGGACATCATGCAACAGCAAAGGCTCCGATGGTTATGTGCCATGAAATAGCAGGAGAAATTGCAGAAATAAACGGAGAGGGTTCAAACCTTAAAGTTGGAGATAAAGTCACAGTGGAGCCACTTCTGAGCTGCGGCAAATGTGTAGCATGCAGAAATGGTAACTGGCATGTATGCAGTAATTTAAAATTGCTTGGTATCCATGTTGACGGTGGATTTGCAGAATATGTTAAAGTGAATATCGACAAAGTGGTTAAGCTTGATGATATACCAATGGATATTGCAGTGTTAACGGAACCATTGGCAGTTGGGCTGCATGTTGTGAGAAGATCGGAATTAAAAGTAGGCCAGACAGCTTTGATAGTAGGGGGAGGTCCAATAGGGTTGGTTGTAGCTCTGATGGCAAAGTTGGCAGGAGCATCAAAGGTTGTTGTATCCGAAGGAAATAAGAAAAGAATTATACTTGCTGAAGAATTTGGGTTTGATACAATAAATGCATTTGAAGAAAATATGCCTGAGAAAGTTAAAGAATTCACAGATGGTGATGGATTTGACGTTGTATATGAGGTCACAGGCTCAAAGGCAGGGGTTGCATCAGCACTTGCTGCATGTAAGATAAGAGGAACTATGGTTCATGTAGGCTTCTGCAGCGGAAATTATGAATATAACCATATGCCTATAATATTCAAGGAACTGAAAGTAATAGGCTGCAGGGTATATTCAATGCAAGACTTTATAGATACTGTTGAAGTGGAAAAGAGCATCATAAAGAATAATACATTCGATTTGAAGAGACTTATAAGCGATGTTATGACTTTGGAGGAAATACCCGAAGCTGTTGATATGATGACAAGTGGAGTTAACCTATCTAAGATAGTAATAAAACTATAGTTTGGGGAGGGACAATTTATGATACTCGATTTATTTAAACTTGATGGCAAAGTAGCCATAGTAACAGGTGCCAACACAGGTTTAGGCCAGGGGATATCGGTTGGACTTGCTGAAGCCGGTGCAGATATAGTTGGAGTAGGCAGAAGCGATATGAGTGAAACAAAGAAGATGGTGGAAGCTGCAGGCAAAAAGTTCTTACCTATTTCGGCTGATTTAATGACACTTGAAGCAATAGATAGAATAGTAGAGGAATCCGTGAAGGAATATGGGCATATTGATATACTTGTAAATAATGCTGGAATAATTAGAAGAACAAAGGCAATAGATTATTCTGAAAAAGACTGGGACGATGTAATGAATACAAATCTAAAGACATTGTTCTTTCTAAGCCAGGCTGTTGCAAGACAGTTTATAAAGCAGGGTAATGGCGGCAAGGTAATTAATATTGCCTCTTTGTTATCTTATCAGGGCGGTATTATTGTACCTGCATACACCTCAAGCAAAAGCGGCGTCATGGGTTTGACCAGAGCTCTTGCCAATGAGTGGATTACAGATAACATTAACGTAAATGCAATAGCCCCTGGATATATGGTTACTAACAATACAAAGGCTCTGAGAGCTGACGAGGATAGAAGTACATCAATTCTAGCAAGAATACCTGCAGGAAGGTGGGGTACTCCTTCAGACATTGAGGGTGCTGCAGTGTTCTTGGCTTCAGATGCATCTTCTTATGTAAATGGCTTCACATTAGCTGTTGACGGTGGATGGTTAGGAAGATAATTATTAATAAATGAAAAAACGGGATTTGTACTATAAAGAGTGAGTATATGGAGATAAAATCCATTTACTCATTTTTACTTAGGATTACAAATATAGAATGGTTCTTGGATAATATGGAATATAAATGACCACAAAAAGTAAAATTCAGAAAGGGAGAGATGAGATATGAAAAACCCTTACGGCATAATGCCAGCTGCGTTAACCATTTGGAACGAGGATGAAACATTTGATGAAAAAGGAATGGAACGCTATTTAAGATGGTTATTGGACAATGGTGCTCACTCGATCTCCGCTTGCGGAAGTACTGGCGAGAATATTACCATGCTTATGGAAGAACAGAAGAGAATAATTGAACTTACTGTAAAGACTGTTGCAGGAGAGGTACCGGTATATGTAGGAACCGGCAGATACACTACCAGTGCTACAATTGAGCTTAGCAAATATGCTGAGGCTGTTGGAGCTGATGGAGTAATGGTCATATTACCATACTATCTGAAGCCTTATAAGGAGGCTGCGATGAATCATTATAGAGCTTTATCCGAGGTTATAAATATACCTATAATGGTTTACAATAATCCATGGTTTGCAGGTTATGAATTAAATGCTAAAGATGTAAAACAGCTTGTTGATGAAGGTGTAGTAAGTTCAATAAAATCTGCCAATGGTGATCCGGCAAGAGTGCATGAACTAAAATTTGAATGCGGCGATAAATTAAAAGTATTTTATGGACACGACTATGCAGGTTTTGAGGGTATCGCTGCAGGAGCTGATGGCTGGTTATCAGGAATATTGAGTGCTTTACCCAAACAGTGCAGAGAAATTTATGATGCCGTTGCAGTTGAACATAACATTGAAAAAGGCAGAGCAGTAATGAATAAACTTATGCCATTCGTTAATTATCTTACATATGAGAAGGTAAATGAAAAACCCCATTGGCTTGAGATATTTAAGGCGGCTGTTAATATGCAGGGAGTGCCTGCCGGCAAGCCGAGAAGACCCCTTGGAGAACTAGACAATGAGAATATTGAGAGGTTAAAGAAAGTGCTGGAGATTGCATTAAGTTAGTCAAAAATAATAAATAAGGGGTGCTAAGATGAAAAAATTTATTAACAATCCAAAGGACTTTGTGGATGAAATGATAGAAGGCATACTTTATGCACATCCTGAAAAGCTGAAATATGTAAATAACGACTTAAGGTGTCTTGTCAGAGCAGATAAGACTAGAAAAGATAAAGTAGGTATTATGACCGGCGGGGGTTCGGGTCATCTACCTTTATTTTTAGGTTATGTCGGTAATAAATTAATAGATGGTGCAGCAGTAGGCGGCGTATTTCAATCTCCAAGCTCAGAACAAATATATGAGGTCACAAAGAAAGTAAATCAAGGCAGTGGAGTTCTTTATTTATATGGAAATTATACAGGAGATATAATTAACTTTGATATGGCCTCGGAAATGGCAGACATGGACGGAATAAAGACTATTCAGGTTCTTGGAAATGACGATGCTGCTTCTTCGATAAAAGGTGAAGAGAATAAAAGAAGGGGAGTTGCAGGGTTGGTATTTGCCTTTAAGACAGCTGGAGCTTGCGCAGATGAAGGATCATCGCTTAAAGAAGTTGCAAGAATTGCACAGAAGACAGTGGATAATACTCGAACGATGGGTGTAGCATTAACTCCATGTATAATCCCTGAAGTTGGACATTCAACATTCACAATAGGTGATGATGAAATGGAAATTGGAATGGGTATACATGGTGAGCCTGGAATTAACAGAGGAAAGCTTATGACGGCTGATGAAACCGTTAATGTAATGCTTGATCATATATTCAGCGACTTCGAGTATAAAAGCGGAGATGAAGTAGCTGTAATAATTAATGGCTTAGGGGCTACTCCTCTTGAAGAATTATATATTATATACAGAAAAGTTTATCTCACATTAAAAGATAAAGGAATAGAAGTACACAGGGTTTATGTTGGCGAATTTGCATCTTCGATGGAAATGGCAGGTATGTCCATATCTCTTCTTAAATTGGATGATGAACTCAAAAGATTTATAGATGTGCCTTGTGATTCACCTTTCTTCAAGCAACTATAACGGAGGAATAAACTATGGATTGTATTAAGAAGAACGATTTAATTGAGATATTCTATGGGATTAGGAATGAAATTGTGAAGCAGAAAGGTGAGCTGTTGAGTCTTGATTCTGCAATGGGAGATGGAGACTTAGGCCTGACAATGACAGCGGGATTTGAAAAAATATGTGAAAATTTCAGTAAGCTTGAGTCGGAAAGTGATATTGGCGTTTTCCTCAAAAAGTCAGGATTTGCCATGGCAGCAGCTGCACCTTCTACCATGGGAACACTTATAGCAACGGGCATAATAAAATCTGGTGATGCAGTGAAAGGCAAGCAGTGCATTGATAAATATGATATTCCTATAATGATAAAAAGTGCAATTGAAGGAATAGAACAAAGGGGTAAAGCCAAAAGAGGCGAGAAGACAATACTGGACTCTTTATATCCCGCTTATGAAGGCTGTGAACGTGCTGTTAGCGAGGGTAAGTCTTTATTGGATATATTCTGCATGACCTATGAAGGAGCAAAGAAAGGCGTGGAGGACACAAAAGCCATGCAAGCAGTTCATGGAAAGGCAGCAGTATACAGAGAAAAGACTATAGGAAGGCAGGATCCGGGAGCAACTGCTGGCATGCATATTTTCAAAGGCATATATGACTATTTTTTAAAGTGATATTAGCAAAAATATTATAAGTATATAACTTATAAAAATTATATATTTTAGGTGGTGTAATATGAAAATTAAATTTAGAAAAATCAAGTCAGAAAAAATTAAGCCCCCAAAAGTCAAGCCCATAAAGGTAAAGTCCGAAAAAGTAAAGTTTAAAAAGATTAAATTAACTATAGGAAAAAAAATAGTTCTAGGGTTCCTGGCAGTTGTAATTATTTTTTCGATGGCTACATTTTATACATATAGTACAATTAAAAGTTTAAATCTGGGATATGAAAAGCTTATTAATGAAACAACAGAGAGCGTAATAATGGCTGAAAGCATGAAGTCAGATGCACTTAAAAAGGTGTTAGCCCTTAATAAATTTATTATAGGCGGTGACAAAAAGAATCTGGACATGATAGCCGAGTATGACAATTCTTTCAATGAAAGTAAGTATTACCTTGAAAAGCTGCTTGTTTCAGATGAAAGTAAAAATGCTCTAAAGGAACTGTCAAATGCAAATTCTGAATATAACAGCCTAGTTGATGAAATAAAGGCACTGCTGGAAAACAAAGAAGATGATAAGGTAATTGAAGTCCTAAATGGCAAGGGGGCCCAGACATTGGAGGATATTGGCCTAAGTGCTGATACGATTGTGAGACTGGCAGAAGGCTTATTGGATAAGGGAAATGCAGAGCAAACTGCCAATGGGCAATCCATTATTAAAAATCTGTTATTTTTAACTCTTATCACAATTATAGTATCGATACTAATGGCATTATATATTTCAAAAGTAATATCAAAACCTGTAGTTAAATTGTCAAAAGGTGCAGAAAAAATTGCTGAAGGGGATTTGACTGTAGAGGAAATAAATGTTAAGAATAGGGACGAGATAGGCGACTTGGCAATATCATTTAGTAAAATGCTCGGCAATCTTAAGAGAGTTGTAGAAAAAACAATGGGAAGCTCAAATGAGGTGGCCGCTTCTGCACAGGAACTCATGGCAGGAAGTGAGGCTGCATCTTCTACTTCGGAGGAGATACTGGCTTCCATACAGAATGTTTCAATGGGTATTCAAAACCAGAAATTTAGCATAGATAGCATATCAAGTGCCATGGAAGAAACTTCGGCAGAAATAGAGCAGATCGCTGCTAATATGCAATTTGTCAATAATAATGCACAGGAACTGAGCAACTTATCCAATAAAGGGTATAAGGATCTTGCAGATGTAATCAATCAAATGGAGAAGATCAATGTAAGTTCAAAGAATTCGGTAGATGCAGTAAAATCACTTGAGGGAATGTCCCAAAAAGTACAGGCTATATTAAGCATGATAACTGACGTTTCAAGTCAAACCAACCTTTTGGCGCTTAATGCAGCTATCGAGGCGGCAAGGGCGGGAGAACAGGGGAGAGGGTTTGCTGTTGTAGCAGATGAGGTCAGAAAGCTTGCTGAGCAGTCAAATTCTGCTGCACACGAAATATCTGATACAATAAAGGCTATGAATGATCAAATCAAGATGATAGTTAACATAATTGAAGGCGAAGCATCAGAAGTATATGCGGGGACAAAGGTTGTAAGCCAAGCTAGTTCATCTTTTGATGAAATATCAAAGGGCGTTGGAAGTATAATATCTCAGGTGCAGGAGGTAAGTTCAGCTGTCCAACAGATAACCGCAGGGATAGAACAGGTAGTTTCAGCAACCGGAGAAATACTGGAATCTGCTGCAAACAGCTCTTCAAGCGTGCAGGAGGTTTCTTTGGCGATAGAAGAACAAGCTGCAAGCTTGGAGAAAATATCAAACAAGGCATCTGTTCTTGCAACACTTGCAGCTGAACTTGATACAACCGTTTCTATCTTCAAGATTAAATAGCAGAGTAATTATGCTGTATAACCTACTTACTTCTCTTTGGTAAATCTATACAAAAAGGCTGTTGACATATTAGGTCAACAGCCTTTTTGTGCTACTTTCGATAAAATTTGATTATTTCCTGAATCCCAATTCCTTTGATATCTTTTCAGTAGTTTCAATGACCATCTGTTTATATTTGTCTTCAATAGTTTCAAGGGTTATAGCAGAAGATATACCTGATAAGCTTATGGATGCAATAATCTTTTTCCTGTAGTCATATATAGGTGCAGCAACACATCTCACCCCGGGCTCATTCTCAAGATTATCGATGGCATAGCCCTCTTCTCTTACTTTTCTTACTTCATTTAAATATGTCTCGACATCAGTTATAGTTGAATCAGTGTGTGTAGGCATACCCGAGGCTGCTAACATGCTTTTTATTCTTTCGTCGCTATAAGCAGAAACCAAAACCTTGCCATTGGCAGTTGAGTGAATACTGTTTCTGGAGCCTATCCCTGCAGCTAGCTTTATATTACCTTTACTGTCTATCTTATCTATATACATAACTTGGTCATTTATTTCATCAAGTATTGCTAGATATATGGTTTCCTTGGTTGAGTCACCCAGTTCTTCCAGGAACTGATGTGCTACATTTCGTATGCCTATGTTTTCTTTAGCTATATTGCCTAATGTGATTAGTTCATAACCAAGGGTGTATATACCACCTTCGCCTTCCTTCACGTAGTTCCATGAAATTAAGTTCTGAAGTATTCTGTAAACCGTACTTATATGGAGCTTAGTCTGGTTTGAGATGGTTGTAAGGGTCAATCCCGCATCACTAGATTTACCAATCACATCAACAATAGTCAGCGCTCTGTTAATTGATTGTATATAGAACTTGTCCTCAGTAGATATCTTCACATTACTCAACTCCCAAAAGAATTAGGATATATTCTAAAACGTATTGAACAGATAATATTATAAATGATTATATAAAATTAAACAATATATACTTTTACTAATTTATTACAAATCCATCTCTAATATTGTCTATGGAGCAAGAGGGTTCGGCCTATCAATCAAATGGAGAACATTGTTTTCTATGTCTCTAAAGAATATAGTCTTAACTCCTGATGCTGAAACTTTTGCCTCTTCTATTATTTCCACACAATTATCCTTTAAAGTCTCACACATTTCTTCAAAGTTATCGGCTATTAAAGCTATGTGTCTTATGCCTTTAATCTTGTTACTGGAGATTTTTGAATCCTCACTGGCAGGGTAAATCTCTATCATGCTGCCGTCATTTATATATAATATGTAGGATTTAGGAGTCTTATTGTTTTCGTATACCACTTTAAACCCAAAAAGCTTTACATACCAGTCTTTCAAAGAGCTGGTATCTTCTGCACAAATTCCAATATGCTCAATACCTTTTATCATACTCATACCCCTACCTCTGCACCCTGCCTGATGCGTCTCCTTCCATAAGGGATTCAACCTCGCTTATAGACACATGATTGGCATCTCCTTCTATGGTATGCTTTAAACAGGATGCTGCAACTGCAAACTCCAAGGACTTTTGCATATCATACCCCGAAGTCAAACCATATATGAGTCCTGCCCCAAAGGAGTCGCCGCCGCCCACTCTATCGACAATGTGGATGGAGTATTTCTTGGATTTATAGAAATTAGTCCCGTCGTATAACATCGCAGACCAATTGTTTTCCGATGCACTTATGCTCTCCCTTAATGTTATGGCAGCACATTTTAAACCAAATCTTGAAACGAGTTCGGCAGAAACTTTTTTGTAACCTTCGTCACTTAAGGTTCCTCCTGTTATATCTGTGCCTTCTGCTTTTATTCCGAATACCTTTTCTGCATCTTCCTCATTTGCTATCACTACATCACAATGTTTTACGAGCTCTTCCATAACCTTGCCCGCTTTTTCTGTAGACCATAGTTTTTTCCTGTAATTTAAGTCAACGCTGACTGTAGCTCCGGCTTTTTTTGCTGCAAGTATGGCGTCCATTGTAATCGCGGCCATATTGTCGCTAAGGGCAGGGGTAATTCCTGTAAAGTGGAACCACTCCACATTCTCCATGATCATCTCCCAATTAAAGTCTTCTTTTTTTGCTTCGGAAATGGCAGAACAAGCTCTGTCATATATTACTTTCGAAGGCCTCTGAGATGCTCCCTTTTCACAGAAGTATATGCCAACTCTATCTCCGCCTCGGGTAATATACTGGGTATCTACTCCGTAGCGCCTAAGCTCGTTTACTGCAGCCTGCCCAATCTCATGTTTTGGAAGCTTGGTTACAAAGTAAGTATTTTTCCCGTAGTTTGCAAGAGATACAGCAACATTTGCCTCTCCCCCACCGTATACAGCTCCAAATTCTTTCGCCTGCACGAACCTATCATATCCAACAGGTGCAAGGCGCAGCATCATCTCTCCAAAGGTCACTATTTTCTTCATTAAAAATTCCCCCTATCTATTTAGCCTTGCAGATTTTACAGCTTCAACAAATGCATTTGCAGTCTGGGTGACAAGAGCATAGTCTCCGGTCTTAGCACCTTTCGTCAAATCTCCACCTGTACCTACTGCAATAGCTCCAGCCTTTATCCAATCCTTTACATTTGAGAGATTTACACCACCTGTAGGCATGAAATTACCCTGAGGTAGAGGTCCCTTAAATGCCTTAATGATATCAGGACCAAATGCGCTTCCGGGGAATATTTTTAAAATTTCTGCTCCAAGTTCCAAAGCTTCAATAGCTTCCTTTACGGTCATTATGCCTGGCATCACGGGTATCCTGTATCTGTTACAGAGTTTTATTGTCTCAGGATTTATGCTGGGACTTACTATATATTTAGCTCCAGCCAGGATGCAGGCTCTTGCAGTTTCAGGATCAAGTACTGTACCCGCACCGATTATTACATCTTCATTTTTGTAGTATTCAGTTATTTCCTTAATAATATCTATAGCACCGGGTACAGTCATCGTAACTTCAAGGGTCTTTATGCCGCCTTGTTTGACTGCATCGACTATTTTAAGTCCCTGATCCTTGGATTCTGCCCTTATAACCGCTACTATGCCTTCGTTAGCTATCCTCATGATTGTATTAATTCTTTCCATAGTATCACCTCATTATTTTTATTTATATTAATTATATTGAAAACAGTAGGAAACATATTTGCACATTATGAAAAATGATTTCATACGTTATCATATTACCCGAGATGCTTAGATTAAATCCCAGAGATTTAATGCTTAATAGCTACTATAATATAGCACATTTTTAATATTTTTGATAAATGAAATAGAATAAGCTCAGATAATATGAAATACTGCCCTTAAGTATAATTACACTTATGCATATAATTATCTCATAAAATTGGAATAATAGCAATAATAAAAGCAATTGTCACGATGTGAAAACGGCTCATACTTTTATAGCATTTTACTTAATGCACCAAATGGCTTAAACCCTAAATGTGACATAGGATATGCACAGAACTATGGGATTTAACGGGAAATATATTAATACTCAGTTGTATTTTGGGAGCAAATTTCGTTGACATATTTATTAAAAATTGATAAAATAAAAACAGATATCATAATGTGAAAGTTGGGTGGCGGCTTTAATGATAAAACATAGATATAGGTCGAGTAAATATGAAAACTATTTTCTAAATATTATTAAGGTTATAAAGGAGGTAATATGATTGATTGAAGTAAGATGGCATGCAAGAGGTGGACAAGGCGGCTTTACGGCTGCTAAATTATTGGGACTAGCAGCATCAGTTTTTGGTGATAACTATGCGCAGGCATTTCCTTCTTTTGGTCCAGAGAGAAGAGGAGCACCTGTACTCGGTTTTACCAGAGTTGATAATAAACCAATAGGTGACCACAGCCAGGTATATGAGTGTGACTATGTAGTTGTACTGGATGAAACACTCATGGAGGTCGTAAATGTTACAAGCGGTTTAAAAGAGGGTGGCATACTTCTCATCAATTCAAAGTCAAGTCCGGAAAGCTTTGGCTTTAAAGAAAACTTTAAGGTTATAACGTTGAATGCGACGGATATTGCAGAGGAAGAGCTAAAAGCTCCAATTACCAACACTACTATGATGGGTGCACTGGCGGCAGTTGCAGACTTTGTTAGTATCGAATCAGTATTAAAGGCTATTGATAAGGGAATGTCGGAGAATCTGAGAGAGAAGAATAAAAGAGCTGTACTACGAGCCTATAATACACTGCGGGGGGTGAAATAGATGGCAAAGCCTCAAATAGTCAAGTACAAAATGCCGGAATGCAAAGACGATATGCCTTTTGGACCAAGCTCAGAATCAGGTGTCATTATAGAGCCCAATGCAGGATGGCGGGTGGAGAGACCTATTCTTGACAACTCCAAATGCATAATGTGCTTAAGGTGCTGGCTTTTATGCCCGGACGGCGTCATTGACAAGGAAAAAGGGTCTCTTGAGATAGATTATAATTTCTGTAAAGGCTGTGGAATATGTGCATATGAATGTCCCAAAAATGCAATAACCATGGTTAAGGAGGGCGAATAGTATGTCGAGCATAACAAAAAGTTCAAACCTTGAATTCTTGAATGGTGATGAAGCAGTCGCCTATGGTGCCAGGTTGTGCAGACCTAAAGTAGTATCTGTATATCCAATTACTCCCCAGACTATAGTGGTTGAGAAAATTTCTGAATTTGTGGCAAATAACCTTATGGATTGTGAGTATGTACATGTAGAAAGTGAACACAGTGCAATGGCTGCTGCAATGGGAGCCTCTCTTGTTGGTGCCAGAGCATTTACAGCGACTTCGTCACAAGGACTCGCATATATGCATGAGATGCTTCATTATGTAAGCGGGAGCAGGTTCCCCATAGTAATGATGAATGCTAATAGGACTCTGGCTGCACCTTGGAATATATTCGGCGACCAGAGAGACTCCATAGCCCAGAGAGATACAGGCTGGATTCAGGTTTATGTAGAAAATGGACAAGAAGCTTTGGATATGATAATCCAGGCTTACAGGCTTGCAGAACATAAAGATATTTATATTCCGGTTATGGTAAACCTCGATGGGTTTGTAAACACACATACTTACGAACTTGTTGACATACCACCACAGGAGGAAGTAGATGAATTCCTGCCGGCCTTTGTTTCAAAAAATGCAATGGATTTTAATAACCCAAGAAGCTATTGTATGAGTGCTTCAACTGAATGGAATATGGAATTCAGATATCAGCAGCATGAATCCATGATGAATGCGAAGAAAGTCATTGAAGATATCAGCAGAGAGTTTGGAGAAAAGTTTGGAAGATATCATGGGGGCATGATTGAAGAATATAGATGCGATGATGCGGAAGTAGTAATGGTTACAACAGGAAGCGTTACGGGTACATCAAGGATAGTAGTTGATCTTATGAGAGATAAAGGATTAAAAGTTGGACTTGTTAAGTTAAGGTTCTATAGACCATTTCCCAGAGAGTATTTTAAAGAACTGAAATCAAGGGTTAAGGCTGTAGGAATAATAGACAGGAATTTATCCTTTGGGTATGAGGGTGCAGTTGGCTCTGAGGTTAAGTCTGCAATGTACGATTCATGCAAGAGCCCTAAGGTGATAGATTTTATTGCCGGGATAGCTGGAAGAGATATTAGAAAAGAAGATATAGAGCTAATGTACAATAAACTATTAAACCTTTCAAATGGTATGGACGAAGAGGAATTACAATTTATAGGATTGAGGTGGTAAGAATGTTAAGTGTAAAAGACCTCACAGACAAAGAGTATTTGTATGGACATAAAGCCTGCCCGGGATGCGGAATGGGAATAGTGGGGAGACTGGCTACAAAAATTTTGGGTGAGAAAACTGTTATAGCCCTTCCGGCAAGTTGTATGTCAACAGTTACAACTCAATACCCCCAGATGAATTATTCAATGCCGTCACTTACAATGGCCTTTCCTGGAACTGGTGCAGTGCTGTCCGGAATGGCAGCAGGTTTAAAGGCTCTTGGAATAAAGGATGTAAATGTTGTTGGTATTGCAGGTGACGGAGGTACTGCTGACATCGGCATACAGGCATTGTCCGGCGCTGTTGAGCGAGGTGACGATATCATCTATATATGCTATGACAACGAAGCATATATGAATACCGGAGTACAGCGAAGCGGGATGACTCCTTATGGTGCTACGACGACAACCACTCCATCAGGTAGTGTTTCAATTGGAGAAAAGCATCCTAAAAAGAATATGTTCGAAATAATGATTGCTCATAGGATTCCATATGCTGCAACTGCATGCTCTTCATATCCGATGGATTTTATGAATAAGGTAGAAAAAGCTAAAAACACAAGAGGTCCTGCCTATATACATGTGATAGCTCCTTGCCCTACAGGATGGGGATTTCCGTCGGAATTGACAGTTGAGATAGGAAAAATGCTAGTAGAGTGTGGATTATGGTATCTTGCTGAATATGAGAATGGAAAGGTTAAAATGAATATGGTGCCCAAAACACTGAAACCCGTAAAAGAGTACCTGATAAAACAAAAAAGGTTCAAACATTTAAAAGATGATGATATAAGAGCCATTGAAGAGTATAGGAACAAGGAATGGGAGTTAATTAGGGAAAACTGGTTGAAATAGCATAGCAAAAGTGGAAGATGATGGGGGAATCAGAAATGCGTTTACTCATATTTCAGGGTAGTTTCAGACAGGGTAAAGGGATTACAGGGATGGTAGTTGATAGATTTATTAAGGGTATGAAAAGGGCTGATCCCTCAATTGAGATATGTATGGAATACCTCGCGGGTAAAAACATAGAGAATTGCAAGGGTTGCTTTAATTGCTGGATTAAAACTCCTGGGATTTGTTGCATCAAAGACGATATGGAAAGAATAATTGAGGAGTATAGAAGCTCTGATGTAATAATAGCTGCAACTCCGGTTTACATAGACACGATGTCTTCCTACATCAAAAAGGTTTGGGAGAGGCTCTTGCCTGTCATGGAGCCATATTTTGAATATGATGATATTGGGGTCAAGCACAAAATAAGGGACGAGAAGCCAAAGTCCTTGTTTGTCATAAGCACCTGCGCGATGCCTGAGCTAGAGCAGTTTGATGCACTAATCCAAACCTTCCGCAGAATATCCCGTAACTTCAATATCAATTTAACAGGCCAGTTGCTGAGACCTGAATCCCACTCACTCACATATGTTAAAAAATATGAAGATAAGATAAACGATGTGCTGGATGGAATTGAGAGATGTGGTGAGGAATTTATAAAAAATCTCTCAATATCTCCGGAAACATTGTCAAAAGCACAACAGAGAATTATGGACGGACCTTTGGATTTTGTGAAAACAAACAATAAGATGTGGGATGGGATAATAGGTAAAATAGTGTAGGTCTGCGATATTTGGAGTTAAAAGGTGAGAGTATGGATATTAAAGTAAGGGTCAAGTATTGTGGAGGATGTAACCCGAACTATGACAGGAAGGGAATTGTAAATGTCATAGATAAGAAGCTGGACATTAATCTAGCAGCTTACGATGAAAATGAAATTCCCGATGTAACCCTTGTAATATGTGGGTGTAGTTCCGACTGTATAAAAATAGACGAGTATAAGAGTAAATATGGAACGATGCTGATAAGCAGCCCTGAACAGATTGAAGAGGTAATAAAGTATATCAAGTCTGTAAAGCTATAAGATAACTAATTCTAATCAAACGTTAAATAGGAGGTAGTATTTTGAAGACAAAAGAACAATATTTAGAAAGCTTAAGACAGCTTCATCCGGTAATATACTGCAATGGGGAGAAAATTGAAAGTGTTGTTGATCATCCGATGACAAAACCCCATGTTAATTCTGCAGCTATGACGTATGAGCTTGCATTTGATCCCGAGTATGAAGATTTAATGGTGACAACATCGCATCTTACGGGAAAGAGAATTAACAGGTTTACATCGGTTCATCAAAGTACGGAAGACTTAATAAAAAAGGTCAAGATGCTTAGGATGATAGGGCAAAAAACCGGGACATGCTTCCAGCGATGTGTTGGTTTTGATGCAATGAACTCTACATTCATTACAACTTATAAGGTTGACCAGGAATATGGGACTAATTACCATGAAAGGTTTATAAAATATCTTGAGTATGTTCAGGAAAACGATCTTATGCTTGCAGGCTCCATGACGGACCCAAAGGGTGACAGGAGTAAAAAACCAGGACAGCAGGCCGACCCGGATCTTTATGTTCACATTGTTGAAAGAAGAGAGGATGGCATAGTGGTAAGGGGCGCAAAAGCTCACCAGACAGGCATGGTCAATTCTCACGAAATGTTAATACTTCCAACCACCAATCTGGGAGCAGATGACAAGGACTATGCAGTTGCTGCAGCTATACCTGTTGATGCCCCAGGAGTAGTTCATATTTTTGGAAGGCAGACCAATGATCAGAGAAGGCTTACTGGAGATATAGACACAGGAAACTCTGAATATGCAATAGTTGGTGGAGAAACCCTTACAGTTCTCAATGATGTTTTTGTCCCCTGGGATAGAGTATTTATGTGTGGCGAATACCAGTATGCGCAGGAATATGTAGAAACCTTTGCTGCTTATCATAGACAGAACTATGGTGGATGCAAGGTTGGAGTTGCAGACGTAATAATAGGAGCAGCTGCTACTATGGCAGAATACAACGGGGTACCAAATGTTTCACATATAAAAGATAAATTAATAGAAATGATAAACCTGTCAGAGACAATGTACAATTGTTCAATTGCATGCTCATGTGAAGGATGCAAGACATCGGCAGGTTCATATTATGTAAATACTTTACTGGCAAATACGGTTAAGTTAAATTGTACAAGAACTATGTACGAAATATCAAGACTTGCTCATGACATCGCAGGCGGATTTATTGCAACACTTCCTTATGAAGCAGACTATAAGAACCCGGAGACAAGAGGTTATATTGATAAATACTTAAAGGCAAACCCGGATATCCCGACTGAGCACAGAATAAGGCTGGCAAGGCTGATTGAGAACATGACAGGCGGTACTGCATTGGCTGAATCGATGCATGGCGCAGGTTCTCCGCAGGCAATGAGGATAATGCTTTATAGGGAATCCAATATGGAGCATAAAAAGAAACTGGCAAAGAAATTGGCTAAGATAGAAGAATAGATAAGGTTCTTTTTCAAGCAGAGGAGGAGCAAATTATGAATGAAGTTGTAATTATCAGCGGAGCAAGGACTGCTACAGGCAAATTCGGAGGCACACTCAGCGGCATATCCGCCCCGGAACTTGGGGCAATTGCCCTTAAAGAGGCTATAAAGCGCTCGGGCATACAGGGAGATATGATTGATGAGGTTATAATAGGCACTCACTTTCAGGCCGGAATAAAGGCTAATTCTGCAAGGCAGGCAGCTATATATGCCGGATTGCCTGTTGAAATTCCTGCATTTACTCCGAATAAAAACTGTGGGACAGGCCTTAAGGCAATAAGCCTTGCAGCACAATCAATTCAGGTTGGCGACAATGAGATAGTTGCTGCAGGTGGATGTGAAACAATGAGTAAAATCCCTTATATACAAAATAATGCAAGATTTGGTTATAAGATGGGGAATGCGGAACTGTTGGACGGAATGCTCTATGATGGACTGGTTGACCCCTTTATGAATTACCATATGGGTATCACTGCGGAGAATGTAGCTCAAAAATGCAGCGTTACAAGGGAGATGCAGGATGAATTCGCTTTAAGAAGCCATTTGCTTGCTGCTAAAGCATGGGAAGACGGAAAATTTAATGCAGATATAGTTCCTGTGTCTGTACCCCAAAGGAAAGGGGACCCAATAGTCTTTGACAAGGATGAAACATTCAGGGAGAATGCAAAAATAGAGGACTTCAAGAAATTGAAGGCAGCTTTTAAGGCTGATGGTACTGTTACAGCGGGGAATGCTTCCGGAATAAACGATGCAGCTGCCGCAGTTATAATGATGTCCAAGGATAAAGCAAAGAAGCTTAACTTACAGCCTTTAGCAAAGTATGTAGCTTCTGCTTCAGCAGGGGTTGACCCGGCAATCATGGGATACGCGCCTGTATATGCGATACAGAAACTCTTAAATAAAGCAAACCTCAAAAAAGAAGATATAGGGTTGTTCGAAATAAATGAGGCATTTGCAGCACAGTCCGTTGCCTGCGTCAAGGATTTGGAATTGAATCCTGATATAGTAAATGTTAATGGGGGAGCCATAGCCCTGGGACATCCGGTAGGATGCACGGGAGCAAGGCTTACTATTACTCTTATAAGCGAAATGCGAAGAAGAGGAGTTAAGTATGGAATTGTCAGCTTGTGTATTGGCGGGGGACAGGGTATAGCTACTTTATATGAACTCTGCGAATAATTTCGTGTCTATATATAATGAAGGGAGTGTTAATATGGGAGCTAAAAATATATTCATAGTTGGTGCAGGGCAAATGGGTTCTGGAATTGCCCAGACAGCAGTCATATCTGGCTATAATGTGACCATGCACGATATATCTGATGCCTTTGTAAAAAAAGGAGCTGACAAGATAGATAAAAATCTTGCCAGACTAGTAGATAAGGGCAAAATAACATTGGAAGATAAGAATGCAGCGATGGCTAGGCTGAAAACTACCACAAGCCTAAATGATGCAGCGTTCTGTGACTTTGCAATTGAAGCAGCAAGTGAAAACATAGAGATTAAAAAGAACATATTTAAAAGCCTTGATGAAATATGTGAAAAAACTACAATAATCGCAAGTAATACATCGTCTATTTCAATTACCGAACTGGCAGCAGCTACTAAAAGAGCTGACAGAGTTATAGGTATGCATTATTTCAATCCTGTACCTGTCATGAAGCTTCTTGAAATAACAGTAGGGTATGACACGTCGGATGCCACCTTAAATGCTGCAAAAGAAATTGGGGAAAAGATGGGAAAGGTCACTGTTGTGTCAAAGGATAAGGCGGGCTTTATTGTAAACAGACTGCTTGACCCTATGCTAAATGAGGCAATATACCTTTTAGATGAAGGTATTGCAACTGTCGAAGACATAGACAAAGCTTTGGTGAACGGCTGCAACCATCCCATGGGACCACTTGCTCTCACAGACCTTATCGGCCTTGACGTGCTGCTTGCAGTCATGGAGGTCCTACACAGCGAGTATGGAGACCCAAAGTTCAGACCGTGTCCTCTTCTGAAAAAGATGGTTAGAGCAGGATATTTAGGTAGAAAGACCGGAAAGGGATTCTATGAATATAAATAGAAACGGGAGGGTTATAATGGAAGAGTACAATAATATTTTATACAAGGTTGAAGAGAATATTGCGTTTATTACTCTGAATAGGCCAAAAGCCCTTAATGCGTTGAACACTGAAACCCTCGACGATCTGGGCTGGGCAGTTCTTAGAGCTGGTAAGGAAAAGGAAGTTAAGGCTGTAATAATTACGGGTGAGGGCAGGGCATTTGTAGCAGGTGCCGATATAGCAGAGATGCGAGGTTTGACAATTCAAGAGGGCAGAGATATGACAATACTCGGACAGGAAGTATTTAACAGAATTGAGAACCTTGATAAACCTGTCATTGCAGCTGTAAACGGTTTTGCTTTAGGCGGAGGATGCGAGCTTGCCATGGCCTGTGATATAAGAGTTGCATCTGATAAGGCTAAATTCGGACAGCCGGAGGTAAATCTCGGAATAATACCGGGATTTGGTGGAACCCAAAGACTTCCAAGGCTGGTGGGCAAAGGTGCTGCAAAGTATTTGATATTTACTGGGGAGATGATATCAGCTGAAGAAGCGTTCAGGCTGGGACTTGTTGATAAGGTAGTACCTGGTGAAGAGCTTTTGAGCACAGCGGTTTCTATAGCAAAAGTAATTATGTCCAAAGCCCCTGTTGCTATAAAGATGGCAAAGCACGCCATAAAGAATGGAATGAATGTTGATTTGAAATCAGGAATAGCTTATGAAGCTGAGGCTTATACGACATCCTTTGGCACAGAGGACAGAATTGAAGGAATGAGCGCATTTGTAGAAAAAAGGTCAGCAGAATTCAAAAACAAATAATAGAGCATATATTGAAGGAGGTATATACATGCAGTTTTTTCAATTTACAGAGGAACAGGACATGTTACGCAAAGCAGTAAGGGAGTTTGTAGAGGCTGAAATTGCTCCTAAAGCTGCTGAATGGGACGATCAGGATTATTTCCCGATAGAGCTCTTCCCGGCAATGGGTGAGATGGGTATTGCCGGAATATTCGTTCCTGAAGAATTTGGCGGAGCCGGGATGGGACACGTAGAAAGAGCTATTTGTATAGAGGAGATCGCCAGACATTCTGGTGGATTAGCCATTGCTATGATGACTCATCATCTTGGCATAGCAGCCATTTTGGATTTTGGCAGTGAAGATCAGAAGAAGAAGTATTTACCGGAGCTTTGTGCCGGCACTAAGTTAGGTGGATTAGCCGTTACAGAGCCTGGTGGAGGTTCCGACTTTTCCGGTCAGAAAACTACCGCTGAACTGTTAGATGGACAATGGGTGCTAAACGGCCGCAAATGCTTTATTACTAATCATAATGCAGATGTAAATATAATAACCACTGTAACGGGCAAAGATGAAAAGGGACGCAATCAATTAAGTGCTTTCATTGTAGAGAAAGGCACACCCGGATTTGCTGCAGGCCGTAAGGAGCACAAGATGGGGTTGAGGGGTTCTGTTACAGGCGATGTAATTCTCAATGATGTGAAGGTTCCTGAAGAAAACCTGATAGGTAAAGCTGGTGCAGGTGCAAAGATTGGTATGACCGCTATTGGCGAAGTGGGCAGGGCAGGAATGAGCGCAATATGTGTAGGTATACTCAGAGGCTGTGTAGAAGAAGCTGTTAAGTTTGCAAATGAGAGAGTACTTTATGGAAAGCCAATTGCTAAGCTGCAGGCTATTCAGCTTGAAGTTGCCAATATTCGTACGGATTATGAAGCTGCTAAACTGTTATTATACTTCGCTGCCGGCAAAAAGGATGCAAAACAGCCAGCGACACCGGATTTTGCTCTGGCAAAGTACTATTCCTCAGAGGCGGCTGTTCGCTCTTCCAAGCGTACTATGGATCTCATGGGAGGCTATGGCGTTATCAACGAATACCCCGTAGGCCGTTTCCTGAGAGATGCTTTGGCGTCTATCCCATCTGGTGGAACTTCCCATATTCAGCAGTTGATTATTGCAGGGAATACTCTATCAGACTTTAAAGCATAAGAAGGAAGGAGAACAATGATGGCTTTAAGAATAGTTGTTTGTATCAAGCCGGTTCCCGATCCTCAATACTATGATAAGGTCAGTATTGATCCTAAAACCAAGCGTATCACTCGTGAAGGAATTCCAACTATCATAAACCCAGTAGATAAAAATGGGATTGAAGCAGCTCTGCAGCTCAAGAAGATTTATGGGGGCAAGGTAACGGTAATTACTATGGCCCCGCCTAATGCGGTAGAGAATTTGCGGGAGGCCCTTGCCATGGGTGCTGATGAAGCGGTATTGCTGTCCGACAGAGCTTTTGGAGGTGCCGATACTCTGGCAACCTCCTATACTCTGGCTAAAGGGATTGAAAAGTTGGATGGATTTGATATTGTTTTCTGCGGTGCAGAAAGCGCTGACGGAGCAACAGCTCAGGTTTCCTCCCAGTTGGGGGAATGGCTGAAAGTACCCCATTTATGGAATGTTTTCAGTTTGGAAACGCAGGATGAGAGATCCCTCAGAGTGAAAACAAAAGTAGAGAACGGCTCCATGGAATGGGAGGTTAAGCTGCCTTGCCTTTTAGGCGTAGCGAGGGAGTTGAATAAGCCCCGCTTCATTTCAGCAATGGGAATCATCAAGTCTAAAAATAAACCAGTCCTTGTATGGGGCAAATCCGATTTGGTCGTGGAGGATGAAAGGCTAGGACTCGCTGGTTCTCCTACGAAAGCCGGAGCCATATTTACTCCGGATATGAAGAGGAAGAGCGAAATGCTTACCGGCTCTGTTGAAGAAATAGTGGACACAGTTATTGAAAGACTGAGAGCCGGCGGAGTTAATGTCCCTGCTGACAGCTACAGTTGTAGTTGTGAAGGAGGAGGCCGAAAATGAAGAAGAAGATATGGGTGTTTGCTGAGCAGGTAAATTGCACCTTAGACCGAGTAACTTTAGAACTGCTGACCAAGGCAAAAGAGCTGGCTGCTGCGATATCAGGGGAAACAGAAATCGGTGCTGTACTATTGGGGCGGAATGTAAAAAACCTATGCGGGATTCTGGCCAATTATGGAGCAGAAACGATTTACCTTGCAGAGTCAGAGGAATTGGGGCTTTATAATCATATGCTCTATGCTCCGCTTATTTCAGAGCTGATAAAGCAGGAAGACCCGGAGATTGTACTCTTTGGCGCAACAGCAATTGGTTCTGAATTAGGGCCTACAGTTGCCGCCCAGTTAAAAACTGGCGTTGCCGCCCACTGTGTAGATATGCGCATTGATGAAAATGAACATTTAGTAGCTGCGGTACCTTCCTTTGGCGGCAAGATTCTCGGTGAAATCCTCTGCCCTGATACAAGACCTCAGATGGCCAGTGTTAAGCCCGGTATTTTTGTACAGGGTGAAGCAGAGCAGCGAGAGCCCAATATAATAATGATTGATGTTAGTAAAATTAAAGCTGATAATATTCCTTTAAAGGCGGTTAAGCTGGATAAAAAAGAAATTGAGGGTGTACCTCTGGATAGCGCGGAAGTAGTATTATGCGGAGGCTATGGCCTGGGTAATAAAGCAAATTGGGACAAGTTAGAAAAGTTAGCAGCCTTATTAAGCGGTGCCGCAGCTTGTACCCGTCCTGTAGTTGATGAGGGCTGGGCTCCGGGTGAACACGTCATGGTAGGCACAAGCGGCAAATCAATCCGTCCCAAGGCTTATATCGGTTTCGGAATTTCCGGGGCAACTCACCACGTTTGTGGTATGAAGGATTCTGGATTGGTAATCAACGTGAATCGGGATGAAAAAACAGCAATGTTTGAGGTCTCGGATATAGGAATCGCAGCAGATTTAAACGAAATTCTGGATCAATTATTAACTAAGCTTTCATAAAATAAGCCACTGCTAAGAGCAGTGGCTTATTTTATGAAGTCCGGTGCATCTACTATATCAAGCTTTTTATTATATACAAAATCCTTGTTGAATGCAGCATAAATATCATCATCTATGAAGTTCTTAATGGTATTATATCTGCAGTCAAGGTATTTCCATTGGTCTTCCTCTTTGAAAACCAGATAGGAGCTGTTCTCACCCAAGGCTATGTAGGTATTTTCGGTGCTGCCAGTGAGCTGACTATATAGTCCGAAGGCAAGCAAGGCTTTATCCCAATGGCTTCCTGTCTTATTTACAATGCAATAATCCGGGAAGAAGAACATATCTGGACTTCTCTCCTCGTCGGCGATATCTCCTAGGATATCTACAATTTTCTGAGTCTTTGCCGCTGTATCGGACAGCAGGTTGGAAATTCCACCGCTTAAGGCTTTCAACTGTCTGGAATTTTCAGAAGCCTCTGCATAAGCATTCGGATGCTCCACATTTATCAGGCCGGCAGCATAGCGTGCATAGTCAAATTGGCTTACTGGATACCTTAAGGCTGTATTGACGATATATCTTGTGCATTTTACAGCAAGCAGGCTGCCCATTGCGGACCTGAGCTTATCCCGGGCTTCATCAAGTGTAGAGAAACGGCAGGGGGTATCATCTATTATAAAGGTATTTCTCAGCAGGCTGTATATATCCTCTGAATCATCAGGCATATCAAGCTTTTCCGTAAGCTCTGACTTTCTGAAGGGTACCTTTGCCGGAGCTTTCCTGGGAGGGCGGCCGGGAAGATAAAATACAGTACTTGCTTTATCACTTATCGTTGTCGTCTCCTCCGCATCAAGATTTGAATCATTGTTTTCATAGCTTAGGAATCCGGCTTCATTATAAAAAGATTGAAGCTCACCCAAGTTAAGCTGCAGCTCGGGAGTATATATTACCGAACTTCCCGGACTTGCAGCATAGCCGGCATCGATATTGAAGAATATGGCATTGCCTTTAGCTGCAGTTATATTGTATACTTCTGCTGCAGAAAAGCCTGCAAGTCTCATGACCGCGGTGCCTAAAACAGAAACTTCAAGCTCGTTTCCGGAATCTTCTATTTCATGAGCTGTGCGAGTATGAACCACATTGTCTCCCAGCAAAAACCCATTGTCATCATGCGTATTATCTGAGAAAACACTTATATTGCGACTGGCATAGTCAGCATAAGCATATGCTGTACCGCTGCTGTTTCCGTATGGGAGCTTAAACACTGATGTGCAAAGGCGGCTGTCAGTATAATTGGCATTTATAAGCACCATGCTGTCATATAAAGATTGCTCAGGGTAGAACTCATATCTCGAAAAGGCTTTGGAATAATCCTCGCTATACCTGTTATCGATATATCTCTGCTCTCTTAGAAGCTGTTCCTTCTCGGACTGAAGCTCTTCCTCCATAACTTCCAGGTTCGCCTCCATATGCTTCTGAACCTCTCTCAAACGCTGGGAAGTCTTATCAATATCAAGAGTAACCAAGGTGGTCAGCTCCAGCGGTGCGGCATTTCTCAACCTATCCTCGTCGATGAAATATACTCCGGGGTTAAGATATGGGTTATCCTTCATGTACTCTGTCATAAAGCGTATGGAGCTTTCTGCCGTCTTTAAACTGCTGCCCTGGATTATTACCACATGCCGATAGCTTTCTACGTTGGACAATACCTGGACAATCCCTACGTTATTGCCTGGATAATCATCGGTTACCTTTACTGAGGTAAGCCCCTTTTCTTCAAGGTCAAGTATCGATGCATTATCATAGGGGGTACCGACCAATATGATATCTCCATAGGACTGCAGGTGTTCTGTATCGGTGCGCAGCTGTGAAGCCAGCATGTCACTCATCGTATAGGCAGTATCATATAATACGCTTTCGCTCCCCACAATTACTGTAGGATTCATGTAGGGATAGTAATTGTAATCACCAATACTCCAAGAGGTCTTTTCAAATATAAAATAGATGTCCCTAATGGACTGAATACTTATGTTTTTGTTGTCAACAGTACCCTCATAGCTTATTTTGACTGTGCATACAACTCCATCCTTGAGTCTTTTTGCATTAAGGACAGTTTGCGAATAACTCTTTAGCTTTGTAGTGTCCATAAGCTTTCTTAGGTTGTCCAGCTCCAGCTGACGTCGGGGACAGCCTTCCGAAAAGCTGCTGGCAATTCTGTCCGCATTGTTTTCCATTACCGCAGCGGATATGTCATTCAGCACCTTTTGCATTTTTTCCACCTCAGGAATATCAAAGCTCTTCTTAGCCCCCTGGTCTTTAGAACAGCCAGTAAGCAGCACTGAAAAAGCAAAAACCAATATAATTAAAAGCAAATAATTCCTTCTCATAAGTATTCCTCCAAAGAAAATTGCATCTATATTATAGCACAAACTGCGGGCGAACGGTGTTCGCCCCTACCTTCCCCGAAACCCCGAAACCCCGAAACCCCGTACCTATCTATTATTATACACTTCTTCGTAAACCTTTATAGTCTCAATTACTGTTTTCTTCCAGGAGAAGCTGTAAGCCCTTCTTAGAGCTTTGACAGATAGAGCCTCCCTGAACTCAGCGTCTGATATGGTTTTGTAAATCTTATCTGAAAGCTCATCCGTATCGTAGGGGTCTGCCAATAAAGCCCCGTCCCCCACCACTTCCGGGATTGAGGTCACATTTGTGGTAATAGTGGGAGTTCCACAGGTCATTGCTTCGAGTGGAGGAAGGCCAAAGCCCTCGTAAAGTGAGGGATATACGAATAAGGAAGCACAATTATAAAAATAGGGCAGATGCTCGTATGGGACATAACCGACGAATACCACTCTATCTTGCAGACCCATAGCAGCGACCTTCTTTTTAAGCTCATAGTGGTTATCTTTTGAGGCTCCCAGCAGCACCAGATCATAATACCCCGGCAGCTCCTTGTACAGCCTCCTATATGACTCAAGCAAACCGTCCACATTCTTTCGAGGGCTAAAACCACCCAGGTATAGTATGAAATCGTTTGAATAGTTGTATTCCATCCTAAGGAAGTCCCAGGCCTTTTCTTTATCAATAAGCCTGAACCTGCTGTCTGCTGCCAGGTATGCCACTCTGATCTTATCCTCAGGCAGGTTGAAGTACTTGATGATATCCTGCTTGGAATAGTTGGAGACGGTGATTACCTTATCACACTCTTCGAGTATATAGGGCATCTCTTCAAGAAATTTATCCACATAACTTTTACCGCAAGTTTCCGGCATTACATAGGGTATTAAATCATGCACAGTAGCAACATAGGAGCAGTATTTTGATTTTGGAAGCCCCAGTCCGTTCTGCGGCAGGTGGAAGATGTCACAACTGTTCTTTTTTAACTGAGCAGGGAGAAATATCTCATCCCAGAAACGTTTGTTCTTTTCCCCAAACAAGGTGAGATTGATGTTGCTCTTGCCCAATAAAAGGTCATAGCCGTCATTTGGCCAGAAAAAGCTATAGTTGTTTTTAACGTCAATATCCATGATGTTTTCCATTAATCTTGCAGTATAAGTACCAATTCCGGTTCCGGCATAAAGTTTGGCTCCCCTTGTATCTATGCATATATGCATATAATTCACTCCTGTTTATATCTGTTTCGCGTTTCGCGTTTCGGGTTACGCGGTTCAGCTAGTTCGTCGAAGCTTTTCCCAAACACTCGCAACTCGCAACTCGTAACCAATTCTCCCATAGGAATCCCCTATAGATACCATTATATTTAACAGTACTTGTACCTGTGACTGAATAGACCTGTAACACAATTTCCTTGGCATCATATAATGATATAAATGCTGTAAAAATGAGGGAAATTTTTATGGATATTAAGCTGATAGAAGAGTCTTACGGTTTTAAAATCAAAGATGTCAAAAGCATAAAGAATATTTGCAGAATAGAAACAGATTGTGGCGTGAAGTGTTTCAAAAGGGCACACATGAGTCCGTCTTTTTTCCTCTTTATATACACAGCTGTAAATTACCTGAAGGAAAAGGGGTATGAAGGGGTAATCCCATACAGCACCACTATTGATGGAAGCATATGCATTCCTGATGAAGATCACGTCTACTATGTGGTGGATTGGATTGAAGCCAGGGAATGCAAGTTTAAGAGGGAGGAAGAGCTGAGGAAGGCCATAAGAGCAGCGGCAGAGCTTCACAAGGCATCTATTGGCTATGTACCCCCAAAAGGTGCAAAGCCCAGGATATTCTACAGCAAATGGGTGGAGAAGTGTGATAAGAAAAGTGCGGAATTGCTGGAATTCAGTAAGGCCATAGAAGATAAGGAATATATAGATGATTTTGATGAGATTTTTTCCAAGAACCTCCTGTATTACTGGCAGCAAGCCAAGCAAAGCACAGGCATGATAAATGAGAGTCCTTACTGGGAAATATCTGAGGCCAGTGAGAAAAGGGGGGAGTTCTGTCATCACGATATGGCAAACCATAACTTCCTGATATCGGATGATGGAATGGTGTATCTGATTGATTTCGATTACTGCATTATGGACACAAGACTTCACGATCTTTGCAGCCTTATAATACGGAATATGAGATATGGGGTATGGGATATTGACAAAGCATATTTTGTGCTAAATGAATATGACAAGGTATATTCCATTGAACAAAAGGAGCTGGAAGTAATAAAAGCATTTATGACCTTCCCGCAGGATTTCTGGCAGGTAGGTTTGCAGTACTATGTGGAGAAGCAGCCCTGGACCATGGAATACTTCCTTATGAGACTGAACAGAATCGTAGATGACAGGGAAATCAGAGATAGCTTTTTAAAGGAATTCTTAAAGTTATAAAGGTCACGAGGTTTCGGGGTTTCGAGGTTACGAGGGGTAGGGGCGATTCATGAATCGCCCGTACAGACTTCTAAGAATAAGCATAAACCACGAGCCATGAGGCACGAAGCACGAGGCAATTTATGTGAGGAGATGTGTTTATGAGTGATAGGAAGCATGAAGAAAATGAAATATTCAAGGTAGAAAAGGCTTTATGCCCTGAAGAACAGGTAGTAAAGCTGGAAAGCTTTATTAAGGACATGAAGGATGAAATAAAGCAGCTGAAGAAGATAGGCAAGCGCAAGGAGAAGATAGAAAAGCTCGAGAGAGAAAAGAAGAAGATAATAAGCAAAAAGCTTACGAAACATCATAGACACCATTAAACTATCCTGCCACAAGAAGGGGTGATGTTATTTATGTCCGGCGGATATGGAAAGTTGAAAAGGCATGACTTGAAGCTTCTGATTGAAAGTCTGTATGGCTTGGAAGTAAAGAACATGCAGGAGGGTGACAGGGGCATACTTGTATATACGGACAGAGGGATAAAGAGGCTGAAGGAAACCAAGAGTGATGAAGCAAAGATACTTTTTGCGGCATCCGCTTATGAGCATATCTACAATAACGGCTTCAGGCAAATAAGCTGCATAAACAGAAACTTAAGCGGCAGCTATCAAATGAGGTATGACAAGGACAACTATATACTCCAGGACTTTAACAAGGGCAAGGTATATGAGATAGGGGGCAAAGCAGCTGCAGCAACGGTGGGAAAAGCGCTGGCGGAGCTCCATAAAGCAGGAGAACATTTTATCCCGGCTCCGGGAAGCCGCGCTCGAGTGGATTGGGGAAAATGGATGGAGAAGTTCAAGGCGAATTCCATCAGCTTGAAGAAATTTAAGGAAATTGTATGTCTGAAGGAAAAGAGCAACGGGTTTGACAAGCTCTTTATTGAGAATGTTGACGGATTTCTTGACAATATGTACTGCTCATATACACTGCTGAAGGAGAATGGATATCTTGACAAGGTCAGGCAGGCAATGGCTTGCAACCAGATTACCCACAACGAATTCAAAAAGCATGCAATACTGGAGGAAGAGGCAGGGGAAGTGTTCATAACCAACCTTGAAGAATGCAGTTATGACATATGCGAATTTGATGTAGCGACACTTTTTGAGAGCTTCTCGGGGAGGAACAAGATTGAGCTTATAAATGCAGCGGCGGAGGCATATTCCAGCATAAAGCCCTTGGATAGGTGTTCAATAAAAATAATAACAGCATTCCTCTTATGCCCAAAAAGGTTTTACAAGGTAGTTGAAAGCGCTTACGGAAAAAGAAAGAACTACAATGAGGCTGAACTGGAGCTAAAGCTTGGGAGAAGCATAAGGCGGGAGAGAAAAAAAGAAGTGCTGGTCAAGCTTCTGGATTCCTTTTGATACATCGGGAGAGAAGCATGAAGGATGTGATTAATCAGTGAGGATGGAGCTTTTTATGGTTGAAAACAGACAGTTGGAAAGAGAGTTTCTCAGTGAGTATAATCTGGATGCCAATATTTTTGAGGCAATGGGGTTTAAGGTTAAGCAAATTATCCCGGTAAGAAGCGTGTACAGGATAGTTACTGACAAAGGGTTCTTCTGTCTTAAGAAGCTGAGATTTCCCATGGAGGATATGGATTTTATATTTGAAGCGGTGGATCATCTTAAGGAAAAGGGCTTTGTCAATATCTTCAATGTAATTAAGCAGAAGAATGGAGGCAGCTTTATCGAGTTTAAAGGCGAAAAGTACTTCCTTACTGAATGGATAGACGGCAGAGAATGTGACTTCCTGAACCCAATAGATCTGGATGCTGCAATAGAGGCGCTTGCAAGCCTGCATGATGCGTCTATGGGCTATGCACCTGCTGCATGTCCCCTAGACAGGTGTTACTATGGAAAATGGCCTGAAAACTTTAGCAGAAGAATTGATGAGATGAAGCTAATGAAGGAGCGGGTATTGGAAAAACCGGATAAAAGCGATATTGACAAAATATATCTTGATTATGTGGATATGTGTATAAATGATGGAGAGGCAGCTCTTCGGCTTTTAGATAAAAGTGATTATAGGGAGCTTTCTTTAGATGCAGCACAGAAAGGAAGCTTTATACACCATGACTTTGCCCATCACAACATATTGCATACCTTTGATGGGAGAACGTATGTAGTTGATTTTGACTATTGCATAATGGACATCAGGATACATGACATAGGAAGTTTGATATTAAGGAATATGAAAAAGTCAAACTGGGATGTGGATAAAGCCATGAATATATTGGAAAGCTACGACCGCAGAAGCCCGGTGAGCAGCAAGGAGCTAAAAGTGCTCGCCCCCTTCTTTCTTTTTCCTCAGGACTTCTGGATGATATCCAGACAGTACTATATTGAAAGAAAGGATTGGGATGAGGAGGATTATGTGGATAAGATGAACACAAAATCCGAGTACACACTGATGCGTAGGAAATTTATAGAGGAATATGGGGATAGAGTGTAATAAAGAATGTAGGGTATTCCTAATGGGTCTGGTTGCGCGTTACGCGTTACGAGATTCGCGCAGTAGGGCTTGTCTTTGAAGTTTTAGAATGAGACTCCAGAGGCTTGACTAAATAGCGCGCAACTCGAAACGCGTAACGCGTAACTATTCTGTGAGGAGATGCTAGATGATATCGCAATTCCTATTATCATCGGTCTATATAAGTTAATGCTCTCATATATTCTATTAGAACCCCGCCGGGGGAAATATTATGTATGCTTTGAGGTGTTGCCGATGAATATAGATGTTATTGCTAAGGAGTTCGGGTGCAGAATAATATACAGCAAGCCCTTGAGGGCTGTGAGTCTTGCTCAGACAGACAAAGGAATGGTGATAATAAAGGAGACCTATAGGGACCCGGATAAGATACTTTACATACACGGCTTAAAGGAGTATCTCTATGAAAATGGCTTTACAGGGCTTGACAGATATATGCTCTCAAAATACCAGCTGCCCTTTGCAATATATGATAACAGGGTTTTCGTTATGGAAGAATATATTGGAGGAAGAGAATCCAGCTTCACCAACCCCTATGACAGGGAAGCAATAGTAAAGGCACTTGCACAGCTGCACAATGCGGGCAGGGGCTATACGCCTCCTACCGGAGCCGCCAGCAGAAACAGCATTGGCAAGTGGGAAAAGTCTTACAGGAATAAAATCGGGGATTTATTAGAATTCAAAGAGCTTGCCAGGGGAAAAAGGAAGAAAAGCAAGCTTGACAATATGTTCCTTGAGGATGTGGACTTTTACATAGAGATGTGCTGGAGAGGCTTTGACACCTTGAAGGACTCCAACTATGATGAGATATGCAAAAAAGCAAAGAACGACAAGGTTATATGCCATCATGATTATACATATCACAATCTGATTATCGGACCGGTGGGAGAAGTCAATGTAATAGATTTCGACTACAGCTGCCATGAGCTTCCGGTATATGATCTTGCCTCGCTCATACAAAAAATATTGAGGCGCTATAGTTATGATGTTGATATGGCATTGAAGGTGATAGAGGATTACTGCAGCATAACTGATCTCGGCAGGGATGACTTTGAGCTGATGCTTTCGCTTTTCGAATTCCCACAGAAGTTCTGGAGAATAGCAGAGAGATATTATAAAGAAAAAACTGCCTGGGATGAAAAGACTTTCTTAAGTAAATACAACGATATAGTCATAATGAAGGAATTCGTCCTGGACTTTATAGAGGGCTTCAGGCGATACATATAATGGACGGTCACGGGTTACGAGTTGCGAGTTGCGTGTATCTGGGAAAGACTTCGAAGAACTAGCTGAACCGCGAAACGCGTAACGCGAAACGCGAAACTATACCCAATAGGAATACCCAGAGTAGCATTAACTAAGGTTAATGCTGTTTTTTTGTTTTACAAGTACTCACCTTGTCAGCATGAACAACATACTATGTATTATACGGGCTGTCATTATAGGGTCTGTAAGTCTTACACATTAGGGGGTCGCAATATATGGATATAAAGGTGGGAGATATTGTCGCCAGAAAGTCCTATGACTATGACATACTCTTCAAAGTTCATGATATAGTTGTCAGAAATGACGGCAGCAGGATCATATGCCTTAAAGGGTTGAATTATAGACTTTTTGCTGACGCACCTGAGTCTGACATTATAAAAATGCCTATGAATAAAATCAACGAGGAAATGCATAAGTTCGAGAAAAGGCTGAGCAAGTTAGCAAAACCCGGCATATTCAGATCTGCAGCTATGGCGGGAAAGCTAATCCCTTCCAGAGAGGAATACAGCAGATATGAGCTGCCTGGGAGAGTTCTTCATATTGATGGCGACAACGATTATTTGAGCATGTGTATGAAGTACTATAAAGAACAGGGTATCAATGCTATAGGAAAGCTTGTGCCTGAAGCAGACCAGCCCGGGCTCATAAAATCACTGCTGCAGGCAAATAACCCGGATATAGTTATCATCACAGGGCATGACAGTATGCTAAAGCAGGAAGGTAAAGGTACAGGTACAGATTCGATAGATAAATACAGGAATTCAAAGTATTTCATCGAGGCAGTCAAGGAAGCGAGAAAATATCAGCAGTCACTGGATGAACTTGTGATTATAGCGGGAGCGTGCCAGTCATATTATGAAGGCATATTAGCCGCAGGTGCAAATTTTGCAAGTTCACCTGCCAGAATACTGATACATGCCCTGGATCCGGGCATGCTGAGCAAACAGATTGCATTCACCTCTATTGACAGAATAGCACCTATAGAGGAAGTGCTGAGGGGAACTATGACCGGGGTTAAAGGGATTGGCGGAGTACAGACAAGAGGAAAGTTAAGGGCGGGGATGCCTAAATCTCCCTATACTCCATAACAAGGGAGGAAATAAAATGTTGTCTATGGTATATGATTGTGAAAAAAATGTTGGTCTGAGTATGGAATTAAACGAGTTGATAGCCAGAATTACTGGATACAATACTGTCGGAGAGCATGAACCGGAGCTTCTAAAGGCTTTCGCTGTTATGGCAAGGACGGAGCTGGCTAGAAGAACCTTTATATACAGCGGAAAGGGCTGTGAGAACCATAAGGGCTGTGATATATGCACCGAGCCCGGGCACTGCTTGGAATACGGCCTTGCTGATGTAGAGGTGCCACAGGCTGTCTATGAAGCTGTTGCTGAAACAGACAGGGAAATAATGCTTTTTGAAGGGCGTCCGATAAAACCGTATTTTCATTACAGGTGCGGGGGAGCAACGGAAAACTCTGAAAATGTTCTGGGAAACAGAATAACCTATCTTAGGAGGGTGCTCTGTTCCTTTTGCAAGGATAGCAGCGACAGCAGAAGCGACATGTATTTTACATTGCTCGAGCTGGAGGAATTGCTAAAAACAAGAGTCAATAAGCCTGAGGGAATTTACTATAATATTCAGGGGATGTTTGAGGATATTGAGGTAGATGATCAAGGAAAAATCAACAGAATAAAGATTGGCAGCAAGACTTTCAAAGGAACCGAAGTGAGAGAGCTGCTAAAACTCAATTCAACCAGATTTGACTATATACCAGTGAAATTCCTGGTTAAGTGCATCGGAACAGGGCATGGACTTGGCTTGTGCCAGTGCGGGGCAAATGAAATGGCAAGGTCAGGGAGAAGCTATCAGGAGATACTGAAATATTATTATACAGGTGTAAACTTTGTACAAATGGAGATTCCGGACATTAGCAAACCTTTAAAGGGTGTCAGAGTTGTGTTGGATGCAGCTCACGGCGGAAATGACTGTGATGACAATAAGGGCTCTACTGGTATCAGGGAAAAGGATGTCAATCTTGAAATTGTGCTGAAGCTAAAAGATTTACTTGAAGACCAAGGAGCTGAATTATACCTGACAAGAGACCGTGATGTCGGCATGGCACTTTCTGACAGAGCCGCACTGTCTAATGGGAAAAGGCCGGATTTTTTTTTATCGGTTGGACAAAACAGTTTTCCCAATTGCACTGCTTCTGGTACGGAGATATATTACTACAGGGGCGACAGTCATGGAGAAAAGTTAGCAAGACTAATAATTGAAGAGCTGAGCGGATCTCTTGGACTTAAGAACAGAGGGGTGAAAACCGCTGAATACTACTTGCTCCGAGAGGTCAAAGCATCTGCTGTGATTATCCAGATGCTTTATATAAGCAATCCTCAGGACGAAAAGCTTTTATGCGATAAAAGCTTCAGGGAGGCTGCATCAACAGCAATATTCAGAGCGATCAAGGCATATTACAATATGCTGGAAAATAGCTGCACCTAAATATTTCGCACTTAATCCTTTGAAATAAAATCATATAAGTGCGAAATGTTACAATTAAAAACCGTAAGGCACTATATTGAACGCACGAGAGCATTAACATTGGGTAGAGTGCGAATTCAATGCCAAATAAGGAAACTTTTTGCGAGATCTGATTGAACAATACAAAAGATATCTCGCAAAACGTATTAGTGTCTTTTTGATGAAAACGCATACGCCAATCTAGTATGCGTTTATTAATGCTAAAGAACTAATTGCCTTACATATAATAGGGTGCAGTTTGTTTTTTCTCGTGTTATTCGAAGAAAGCAAGGTGAAGTTGAATAAAAGCTCAAATTTCATATATAATAGCTGTAAATTACTAAAAAAAAATTTGACTAATAAAGTATTAGTTGATATAATATTTTGTTTTAATTGACATATAATATAGGTTATGATAAAATTTAAGATGTTGGGAAGGAAGGTGATTTTTTATGGCTTCAAAAAATACCCTAACCCTCATCAAAAGTAATATAGACAACTATGTTGGGGAAAGAGTCGTGCTCAGAGCCAATAAAGGCAGAAAAAAGATAAGCATAAAGCAAGGTGTAATTGAGAAGACGTACCCCAGTATATTTTTAGTACGGATTGAAGGCGAAGTGCCTGAAGATTTCGGGCGAACCGTTTCATTCAGCTATTCAGATATACTGACAAAGTCTATCGAATTATTCGCATGTAAAGATAATGTAAAGATAGGCTGCATGTAATAGTTTCATATCATCTAAACATCAAAGCCTTTTCGCAGTATTATATGTTGAAGTGTAAGCAGCAGTTATCGTCTGTGGGGCGAAGTTATATACTATGGATACAACCTTGTGAGGCAAAAAATTGAGACCCGTATAGGGTTCTTAATTTTTTTTGCTCTTTTTTGCATAATAATTTTTTATTCCTGCTGCTAAATTATTATGCATACAATGCATAAATACAGCAAAGCCTATTTATTAAGTGTAAAGCGGTTGGAATGAAAAAATGCCGGCTTTATTCCGCTGATTTATATTTATTCACTTTATAGGTGAATTAATATGCAAGCATATGGTATAAAATGTAAACAGCTCCTTGAACGCTACATCCCAGCTACTTGTGTAATAATTATTAGTTGTATATACTAAAGTAGTTAAAAATGTATAGGAAACATCAATAGAAGAACTATAAGGTATAATAGAATATGTTTAGGGAGTTGCCACGATATTAAGAGGGCAAGACTACATTTTATAAGGGAGGATAACAAATGTTTGATGCAGACAGAAAGCCTTTTCTGAATGTTACATCTGAAATAGGCAAATTGAAAGCTGTCCTGCTGCATAAACCGGGTAAGGAGCTGGAAAGGCTTACACCCGATTATCTTAAAGAGCTTTTGTTCGATGACATCCCATGGCTCAGGAAAATGAGGGATGAGCATGATGAATTCGCAGAAGTTCTTAGGCAGAGGGGAACCAAGGTTTATTATGTTGAGGATTTGCTGGCTGAGGTTTTAGAGAACGTAGACGTAAAAAGAAACCTTATAAATGATATACTGCTTCACTGTCAAATAGAAAACCTTGAACTCCATGAAATGATATTTTCCTACTTATTTGAAAAAAGCCCTGCAGAAGTAGCGGAAATTGCCATAGCAGGTTTGAATAAGAGTGATATACCTGATATGGAGAGGGAGTATAGTCTCTCAGATTATGTAAGGAAGGATTATCCTTTATACATAAATCCAATACCTAATTTATATTTCATGAGAGACCCGCTGGCTATAATCGGAAGCGGAATATCCATCAACTCAATGCATACAGATGCAAGAAGAAGAGAGCCAATGATAATCAAATACATATATGACTTTAATCCTCTATTCAAGAAGGATTATTCTCAAATATGGTATAACTATACAATACCCCACAGCATAGAGGGCGGAGACATACTTGTGCTTAGCAAAGAAGCAGTGGCTGTTGGCTGCAGTGAAAGAACTTCTGCTAATGGGATTGAAATACTTGCAAGAAATCTTTTCGCAGGAAATGAGAACCTGAAAGAGGTTCTGGCAGTACAGATACCACCACTCAGGGCATTTATGCATCTTGATACGGTATTTACAATGGTTGATAGGGATAAGTTCACAGTTTATCCTGGAATATTGGACAGGGTTTCAGTTTATAAGCTCACCCGCGGAAGCAGGAATGGAATAAAGGTTACTGTAGAAAATGACCTTGTTGAAGCTCTTAAGAAGAGTCTCAGACTTCCTGCAGTCAGCCTTATACAAAGTGGCGGTGGAGATATAATCACAGCTGCAAGAGAACAGTGGAATGACAGCACGAATACATTAGCTATTGCTCCTGGGGTGGTAGTGACTTATGCAAGAAATGAAGCTTCCAACGAGGTACTCAGGAAGAATGGCATCGAGGTTCTTGAAATAGATGGGTCTGAACTGGTAAGAGGCAGAGGCGGTCCAAGATGTATGAGCATGCCTCTTGTAAGGGAAGACATATAGTCATCCTATGGATGACAGGCTATAGGCAATAGGCAATAGGATTCAGTTAGGCTTCGAAGTATTTACTCAACCCATTGCCCATTGCCCATTGCCAAGTGCCCATCGCCCATTGCCGAAAAAGTACCAAGTATCGTATAATAAGATAAAACTCAAAACTTATATAAAGAAATAATTAATTAAAGACTGAAAAGGAGCGAATTTAAAATGGCAGTTAATCTTAAAGGCAGAAGTTTTCTTACGTTAATGGATTTCACACCAATGGAAATCAGGTATATGCTGGACTTGTCCCATGACTTAAAGTCAAAGAAAAGAGCAGGCATATCCAATTATCTGCTGAAAGGCAAGAACATTGTATTACTTTTTGAAAAGACCTCTACTAGAACAAGATGTGCTTTCGAGGTTGGTGCTCTCGAAGAAGGTGCTCATGTAACTTATCTTGACCAGGCAAGCTCACAGATGGGCAAAAAGGAATCTCTGGAAGATACAGCCAAGGTGCTTGGAAGATACTATGACGGCATAGAGTACAGAGGTTATAAGCAGTCAGTAGTTGAAGACCTTGCAAAGTATTCAGGAGTTCCGGTATGGAATGGTCTTACAGATGTTGACCATCCAACACAGATTCTGGCAGACATGCTTACAATCGAAGAGCATGTTGCAAAGCCGCTTAACAAGGTTAAAGTCGTATTTGCCGGAGACACAAGAAACAACATGGCATATGCATGGATGTATGGCTGTGCAAAGATGGGCATGCACTTTGTAGCGTTGGGACCGAAGGAATTAAGCCCTAGTCAGGATATATTGAATAAAGTGAATGAAGTTGCAAAGGAAACTGGCGCTATAATAGAAGTAGCTCATGATATTGAAGCTGTCAAAGGCGCAGATGTAATATATACAGACGTTTGGGCATCAATGGGCGAAGAAGACCAGATTCCTGAAAGAGTAAGACTTCTTACTCCATATAAGGTTACTATGGAAATGCTTAATAAAACTGGCAATTCTGATGTTATTTTCATGCATTGCCTGCCTGCATTCCATAACTTTGAAACAAAGCTTGCCAAGGAAATGATGGAAAAAGGCTTTGATATCAGAGAAGTAACTGATGAAGTATTCAGAAGCAGACATTCTGTAGCATTTGATGAAGCTGAAAACAGAATGCATACAATAAAAGCAATAATGGTAGCAACACTATAAAATTTTGATTTTTAAAGGAGAAGGTGTATGTCAGTAATAAAGGTCGTTGTAGCATTGGGCGGAAATGCCCTTCAGGAAGCAGGCACTCCTGCGACTGCAGAAGCGCAGCTGCAGGTAGTGAATAAGACTGCCGAGTATCTTGCAGAAATGTGCGTCAGAGGGTATGAAATGGCAGTGGTACATGGCAATGGACCTCAGGTCGGAAGAATACTTCTAGCCTCAGAGACTGCTGCGAATGTAACACCTTCAATGCCATTTGACGTTTGTGGGGCAATGAGTCAAGGCTATATTGGATATCATATACAGCAAGGCTTGAGACACGCTCTCAGGCAGAGAGGCAAAGACGTACCTGTTGTTACATTAGTTACACAGGTGGTTGTTGACAAGGATGATCAGGGCTTCAAAAATCCTACAAAACCGATAGGTGCTTTCTATACAGAAGAGGAAGCCAAGAAGCTTCAGGCGGAAAAGGGATATGTGATGAAGGAAGATGCCGGAAGAGGCTGGAGAAGAGTTGTCGCATCCCCAATGCCCAAAAAGATAGTTGAGCTTTCAGGTGTTAAACAGCTCTGGGATACAACCATCGTAGTTACATGCGGTGGCGGCGGAATTCCTGTAATAGAAAAGGAAGATGGTTCCCTTGCGGGTGTAGCTGCAGTAATTGACAAGGATCTTGCTGCTGAAAGGCTTGCTGAAGATATTGGAGCAGATATACTTATGATACTTACTGAAGTTGAGAAAGTCTCAATCAACTTCAAGAAGCCGGATCAGAAGGACCTTTCAAGTTTGACTGTTGCAGAAGCTGAACAATACATGAAGGAAGGACATTTTGCGCCAGGCAGCATGCTTCCAAAGATGCAGGCAGCTGTTATGTTTGCAAAAGCAAATCCGGGTAAAAAGGCAATAATTACTTCTCTCTACAAGGCTGTAGAAGCTTTGGAAGGAAAAGCAGGAACAGTAATCAGTTTATAATAAGTGTTTTGCATAATACCCTACATATTATTCAATCAAATTATGCAAATACACTACCTTGGATGTTATTGAATTCGCACTATATCTATTAAGAATGCTTTTATGCGTTCAATATCAGGAAACCGTGGATGAAATCCACGGTTTTTTTATCTGTACTAATAATTCTATTAGAAGAAATTATAAAAAAATACCATAAAAGATATTGATAATTGTTTTGCTTTCGTATATCATAGACAAAGAGTGCTTGACGAAGTATGTAGAAATTTGTTTTAAAGGGCACAATAAATTAAAATAATTAAACTAAAGGGGGAAATTAAATGGCTAAACGTGTTGTACAAATCCACGAGAAACTTCCGCTAATTGAAAGCATTCCGTTAAGTTTCCAGCATCTATTTGCAATGTTCGGAGCATCTGTATTGGTTCCGATGTTGTTCAAGATAGATCCTGCGACTGTATTGCTTATGAATGGTATTGGTACGCTGCTCTACATATTTCTCACAAAAGGTAAAATACCTGCATTTCTGGGTTCCAGTTTTGCATTCCTATCCCCCGTTTTTGTTGTAATGGCTGGTAAAAGCTATGAAGCAGCACTCGGGGGATTTGTTGTATCCGGACTTATTTTTATTGCAGTAGCACTGATATTCAAGTATGCGGGAACCGAGTGGATACATGTTGTGTTCCCTCCTGCTGCAATGGGAGCTATTGTAGCTATTATAGGCCTTGAGCTTGCCCCGGTAGCTGCGCAGATGGCAGGGCTTGTGCTGGATAATAATGACCCAGGTCTGTATATGAATCCTAAAGCACTTATTGTATCAATAGCAACTGCAATAATCATTATTGTAGGATCAGTGGTATTCAGAGGGTTTCTGGCAATCATACCAGTACTTGTAGGGGTTGTCAGCGGCTATATAATAGCATTGTTTGTAGGTATAGTAAACTTTGATCCAGTTATGAATGCAAGTCTGTTTGCCATCCCAACAATTTATACCCCGGTATTTGATATCTCTGCAATCATTACGATTATACCCGCGGCCTTGGTTGTAATTGCAGAGCATATTGGACATCTTATAGTAACTGGCAATATAGTAGGCAAGGATCTTACAAAGGACCCAGGATTGCACCGCTCATTGATGGGAGACGGAGTATCCACCACGCTTTCCGGTCTGATTGGTTCAGTCCCTACTACAACCTACGGTGAGAACATAGGCGTATTGGCGATTACAAAGGTATACAGCGTATGGGTAATAGGCGGAGCTGCTGTAATATCCATAATAATATCTTTCTTTGGCAAGTTCTCTGCAATAATATCGACAGTGCCCAAGCCTGTTATGGGCGGAGTATCCCTCCTGCTCTTTGGAGTAATAGCTGCTTCAGGTATAAGGATGCTTGTTGAAGAAAAGGTTGACTACAATAAGCCTAAAAACCTCATATTAACAGCTGTTGTGCTTACGGTAGGATTAAGCGGAGCACATGTACAGATAGGAACAGTTACGCTGGCAGGCATGGCACTGGCTACAATAGTATCAATAATAGTCAGTTTGACCTTCAAGGTGTTTGAAGTAACTGGGATAATGAACGAATAAGAGAATATTAGTAAAAGAAATAAATATAAAATTATAGCCCCAATATTTGAGCGGATTCGCTCATTTATTGGGGCTATTTCTAGTATATAGCCTATTGCTGAGCTTCAAAGGCCTGCCCAAATCGTGTAACTTGAAACGCGAAACGCGTAACCAGACCCAACGGGAATACCCAGACCTATTGCCCATTGCCCATCGTCAGCACCATTTTATTAGCAATGAATATAAAAGTAGTCATAAATTCCTTCTCGTCTCATATAAATTAATAGAAAAACTATAGTAGGAGGAGGAGAACTAATGCCACTAGAGTTAATAAGAAACCCACTTAAAGTTTCCAGGATAATAGGCGAAAATGTATTCAGCACTGTAGTAGAAGAAGATATAAATGTACCGGACATAAATCCGGATTTATACAAGATACTTGCACCGAGCGCGACTGTACAACTGAAGGATTGCGAAGTGTTGAACGATAGGGTTATGGTAAATGGACAGGTAATTTTAAGCATATTATATGCAGCGGATGATGAAGGGAAACCACTGAGCAATATGGATGTCGTAGCAAATTTTTCGCAGGGTATAGAAATACCTGGCGCCAGGCCTAGGATGAAGGAAAGCATCAGTACAGTAATTCAACATATTGATTGTTATATGATCAACTCAAGAAAGCTCAGTATTAAGGTTATTATGGACCTTTCGTGCAGGGTTGAAGACTTGTTCGATTTGGAGCTGGCTGGAGATGTGAGAGGCTTGTCAGATATACAGGTTCTCAGGGAGCCCAGCAGCTTCAAGCAAGTAGTAGGCTATAACAAGGATCGCTATGAATTCAATGAAGAGTTGAATTTAGCCGCAGATGTACCTGCAATAGACAAGATATTAAGGTCGGATTATAAAGTAATAGTAAAAGATGAAAAAGCAACTGACGGCAAGGTTGAAGTAGCAGGATTGCTGGGAGTAAACATACTGTACAAAGCTGCTGCTGAAGAGAATCGACTGCAGTATCAGGAGTTTGAGATACCATTTACTCAATACATAGAGATTCCTGCAGCAGAAAGAAATATGGAGTGCGCAACGGACAATGCGCTTCAGGAATGCTATCTGGAGGTAGGAGAGGACTCGAACGGTGAGAAGAGAGTACTGAATGCCTATATGGTATTGGGCATGGGAGCCAGAGTGTTCAAAGACACTGAGCAGGATGTGGTAGTAGATGCGTACAGTCCGAGCAATGTTGTGGACATTGAAAAGAATATGGTCTCGGTCAACGAGTTTGTCGGTAAAAGCCGTTCAAATATTGTAGTTAAAGAGACTATGGGAATAAAGCATGGAGATCCGGAAATTGAGAAAATATGCTATGTAAATGTAATGCCGATTGTGAATGAAGTAAAGCTGCTGGATGATCGGGTGCTGCTGGAGGGAATGATGGAATGCACAGGAGTATATATGACATCATACAGCGCAGAACCTATGTGCAGCATGACAGAGCAGATACCGTTCAGGCACTTTATGGATATACCAGGTGTAAAGCTTGGCATGCCTTGTACAGTAAAATGCAGTGCTGACAGTGTAAACTTCACACAGATAAATAATGAAGTAATTGAACTAAGGGTTGTACTCGGAGTATATGCAGAGGCTGTTAAGTATACAGAGAAGAGGCTTGTTGAAAAGGTTGATGCAGTGGAAGGCGTGAGCATAGACTATGGCAGGATACCGGCTGTGACCATATATATGATGCAGAGGGGTGACACTCTGTGGAGCATAGCAAAGAGGTACAATACCACTGTGGATGCATTAGCAAAGCTGAATAATATTGAGAATCCGAGCAAAGTGACAAATGGCATGCAGATAATGATTCTAAAGAACATACGGGTAGGGCAAAATGCCAATAAATAATTATGATTAGTCTCTAAAAGCAGGATGCAAAATTCCTGCTTTTTTATTTATAAAAAAATATATTAAAATTGAGCAGTATATATTATAATAAAAATGGAGAATTATGTATACAGGGGATAAAAGGTGCGAGGTGCGAGGTGCGAGGACTGAGCTTAGTCTTCGAAGACCTTTCTAAAACCACGAACCACGAACCACGTACCCCGAACCAAAAATATCGGAGCGTGATAACTTTGAATACACAAACCGGCAGAGCAGCTGCCAAGATAAACCTTGCTATAGATGTATTAAGAAAAAGGCCGGATGGATACCATGATGTTTCTATGATAATGCAGTCTGTTGCATTATATGATACAATTACCGTCAGAGCCTTGAAGGGCGAAATAAAAGTTACTGCAAATACTGACAAGATACCCACTGATAAAAGTAATATTGTATATAAAGCAGCCGAATACTTAAAGATGAAATACAATGTGAAGGAAGGCGTACTGATAAACATTGACAAAGCAATACCAGTTGCTGCGGGACTTGCAGGTGGAAGCACCGACGCAGCGCTTACGCTGAAGCTTCTTAATAAGGGTTGGGATTTGCGTTTGTCTAAGAATGAGATTCTGGAAGCGGGAAAAAAGCTGGGTTCTGATGTGTCCTTCTGCATCCAGGGCGGCACTGCTTTAGCGGAAGGCTTGGGTGAGAAGCTTACCCCGCTGCCCGGAATTCCTGATTGTCTCGTACTACTGGCTAAGCCTGCTGTGAGCATATCTACGAAAGAGGTTTATGAAGGCTTGAGGCTTGAGAATATTAAAGAAAAGCCTGACATTAAGGATATGATTAGATGTATTGATGAAAGCGACCTGGAGGGTATTGCAGCTAATATGTGCAATGTACTGGAAACAGTAACAATAAAGAAATGCCCGCAGATAGAGGAATTAAAAGAAAGGCTTGTAGAATACGGCGCCTTGGGCAGTATGATGAGCGGCAGCGGACCAACGGTATTCGGAATTTTCAAGGATAAAGCAACTGCATATAATGCATATGATCATATAAAAGATATGGTTAACGAGGTTTTCGTAGTCAAGACTATCAATCAGACTTGGGATTCCTAACAAATGTTGTATTAGAATACTAATAGGGGGCGATAATAATGGAAAATGATTTTCTCGAATTGAAGTTGGACAACTACAAGCCTTTAAGAGAAATAGTATTTGAGTCTGTAAGGGGAGCTATTATTTCAGGGGTGCTGAAGCCTGGGGAGAGATTGATGGAAGTGCAGCTTGCAGAAAAACTGGGAGTCAGTCGAACCCCTATAAGGGAAGCTATAAGGAAGCTTGAACTGGAAGGCTTGGTTATAATGATGCCACGGAAGGGCGCATATGTAGCGGATCTTTCCCTTAAAGACATTACCGATGTACTGGAAATCAGAGCGGCCTTGGAAGGCTTGGCTGCTGGGCTTGCAGCTCTAAGGATTACTGATGAAGAGATTGAGGAGCTTGAATTGAATGCTCTGCAATTTCATCAGGCTTTAGAAGCAGATGATTTCGACATGATTGTACAAAAGGATATTGAGTTCCATGACAGAATATTCAAGGCTACAAGAAACGATAAGCTGCTGCAGATAACCAATAATCTGAGGGAACAGGTTCAAAGATTCAGGATAATGTATATTAACAAATCGAACAAGTCAAAGGATTTAGCCAAGGAGCATTACGAAATAGCTGAGGCAATTTCCAAAAGAAATATAGATATGGCTGAGAAAATTGCAAAGAAGCATATAGAAAACGCTGAAAAATATATACTGACGATGGCTGGGAATATGCCGGAGAATCATTAAGAATAGTAGGGATCGGTACCCTCGTCGTTCCGGAATGCAGCGGCGGCATTGGTCGCCTGAAAAAGGAAAGAAGGATGAGCTAAGTGGATGTTATAGTCCTTGCAGGAGAAAAAAAGGATAGCAAAAATGGGAGCGGGGAAGAGAAGATAAATAAAGCCTTTTATAAAATCAAGGATAAGCACATGATAGAATATGTGGTAGAAACCCTTAGAAAGTCCAGCTGCATTGACAAAATTGCGGTTGTTGGACCAAAGGATAAGCTGGAGGAGGTAATCGGAGGTATTGTGGACTTTGTTGTTGAAGGAGCTGATTCCATAGTATCGAACATACTGCTGACACTGGATTGTTTTCCAGGTGAAAAGGAGATACTTATCGTGACCTCTGACATCCCCATGATTACCAAAGAGGCAATTGAAGACTTTGTAGCAAGAGCCAGGCAGAAAGATGCAGATTTGTGCTATTCCATTGTAGACAAGAAAGTCAATGACCTGAAGTATCCGGATGTCAGGAGAACATATGCACGGTTGTGGGAAGGACAGTTCACCGGAGGCAATGTGTTTTATTTCAATCCCGATGTAACAGATAAGTGTAAGGATTTTGTCGGGAAAATGTTGGAGTACAGGAAGAGTCCAACGAAAATGGCCAGGGTTCTGGGCTTTGGTTTTCTGCTGAGGCTTGCCCTGGGGATTTTGACTATAAATGCAGTCCAGAAAAAATGCGAGTCTCTTCTGGGAATAAGGGGTGCAGCAATTATCTCACCCTATCCGGAGATAGGCAATGATGTAGATAGATTTAGCGACTTGGAATTTATAGAGAAATATATGTAGTGTGATATGCATAAAAGAAGACCTGTCAGCGAATGCTGACAGGTCTTCTTTTATGCATATATCTCACAGCTTTTGTAAAAAATAACTCATTAGGAAAGGGTGGAGATAGAATGATAGGTGTAATTAGGGAAAACATAAGGAGTTTTTTGGATATCACAATAATTATTACAATGATAGCAATTGGTGCATTTGCAATATTGGGAGACTATAGGTATTTCAAGAAAATGAAATATAAAAAGGACGCAGCTGCATCCCTGGGAGTTGGGATAGCATGCTTAGCGCTGCCCTTTGTTCTTCTATTGATAATCCGTACTTATTGACATAACAGACTTCAGCCAATTCATGAGGGAGGCATTTTGATGGGCTTTTTTTCAACCAAGAGAAGCGGTAAAGCTAAAGTAGAAAATGAAATGGGGAAATTACTCAATTCCAAGAGCATAGAGGAAAATACAGAAAGGCTGAAAGACCGCTTAAGGGACTGTGATGATATTGTATACAAGGAATTTAGAGTTGGAGCGGAGCAAAGCCTTAAGTTCCTGCTTGTCTATACAGATGGAATGAGCAGCAGGGATATGCTGAACGACGCAGTTTTAAATGCCTTGATGATTCACGCCAGGGAAGTGCCGCCAGATGCAACAGAACCAGGCGAAGAGCTGTATCGGCTTGTAAGGTATGGCGGGCTGCCTGCCTCAGAGCTTGCAGATAATGACAACCTTGAGGATGCTATTCTGGCCATACTTATCGGAGACGCAGTACTTTTTATAGACACAACTGAAAAAAGCATAATAATAGGTGCCAAGGGCTGGCCTATGAGAGGCGTATCGGAGCCGAACACCGAGTCATTGATAAGGGGTCCCAGGGATGGCTTCACCGAGACCTTCAGAGTAAATACTGCACTGGTAAGAAGGAGAATAAGGGATCACAAGTTGAAGCTGAAGCAAATGAGGGTGGGCAAGAGAAGCTTCACAGATGTTGGTGTAATGTACATCGAGGATATTGTAAAACCCGAGCTGGTAGAGGAAGTGACGCGAAGGATTAAGACTATAGATATCGATGCAATTATAGAGAGCGGGTATATAGAACAGCTGATTGAGGATAATTACATGTCGCCCTTTCCACAGATAAATGTCACTGAGAGGCCTGATGAAGTTGCCGCCTCCTTGTATGAGGGAAGAGTAGCAATACTTGTAGACAACTCGCCCTTTGCTCTTATTGTGCCGACAACCCTGAACAGCCTCTTTCAGTCACCCGAGGATTACTACGACAGGTGGTACGTTGCAACTATATTGAGGTCATTAAGATATGTAGCCAGTATTATTTCGCTGGTACTCCCTGCGTTATATATAGCAGTTACTTCCTTCCATCCGGGCATACTGCCGGCAAAGCTGGTTATATCCATAGCGGCAGCACGGCAAGGCATTCCCTTCCCTGCGCTTATCGAAGCCTTCCTGCTGGAAGTGACCTTCGAGCTTCTCAGAGAGGCAGGACTAAGGCTACCTGCACCAATAGGCAGTGCCATAGGCATAGTAGGTGGTATTGTGATAGGTTCAGCAGCTGTTGAAGCCGGCATAGTAAGCCCTATTATGGTTATTATTGTTGCAATAACCGCTATATCTTCATTTTCGATTCCCAGCTACAGTCTCTCTGTCGGATTTAGGATGCTGAGGTTCTCTCTTATGGTTTTTGCAGGAGTCTTGGGATTGTATGGGATTATGTTGGGAGTGCTATTGATATTGAGTCACCTTGTAAAGCTGAAGAGCTTCGGAATACCTTACATGTCGCCATATGTATCCTCTGTGGGAAGCGACTTCAAGGATACCATAATAAGAGTGCCGTCTTTCCTTATGGGGAGGAGACCGCTTACAATCGCAAGGAACACTGTAAGGCTCAAGAATAACAGACACTTGATAAACCAAATGGAACGGGAGGGTGATAATGATGATAAAAAATAATGATAATGTATCACCTTACCAGATCGCTATGATAATTATAATGTCGGTAATCTCAGTGGGTGTTTTCTCTATAGCCTCAGACGCTGCTGATGCTGCAGGCACGGATGGCTGGCTGGTGATTGCCCTTGCGGGTGCATTAAACATATTGGCTGTGGTTATTATTGTCAAGCTGAATTCCAGATTTCCAGGCAAAACCTTTGCGGAGTACAGCCAGATAGTGATAGGAACCATCCTTGGCAAAATACTGACATTTTTATTTGCTGCCTACCTATTGCTGGTTATAGCTTACGTGACAAGGGCTTTCACCGAGGTTATAAAGATATTCCTGTTGTTTAGGACTCCTACTGAGGTGATTATGCTGAGTCTTATTCTAGTCTGTACATATATTGTAAGAGGGGGAGTTGAGTGCATTGCTAGGATAAATGAATTGATATTTCCAATATTGTTCATACCCTTTTTTATCGTATTGTTTTTTGGACTTCCTCTTATGGATTTCAGCAATCTGCTCCCTGTGCTGCAAACGCCCGCGGATAAAATGCTGACTGCTATTCCGTCACTGATTTTCAGTTTTGGAGGTATAGAGCTTGCACTTTTTTATATAGGTTTCATGAAGAATCCTAGGAAAGCATACAAACCGGCAATAATAGCCGTTCTATTTATAACACTGTTTTTAGTTATGGTAACAGTCTTTTGCATAGCCACTTTTGGGAAAAATGCCACAACACAATTTTTATGGCCTCTGGTTAATTATATAAGGGCAATAAGCCTTCCGGGACTGTTTATAGAGCGTCTTGACGGTGTGATACTGTCTCTTTGGATGCTGACGGTCTTCACCACCATTGTATCGGCTTACTTTATTGTCAGCTATTCCATATCAAAAGTGGTTGGCACAAAGGAACAGAAGCAATACGTACTGCCGCTGGCAATAATAATATACTATTTGGCTCTTCAGCCTGACAGCCTGGCTGAGCTATATGAATGGGGAGCTGCGATTTTCCCATATGCCATTACTTCTTTTCTTTATGCTGTGCCTATTATACTGCTGTTGATAGCGAAGCTAAGAAAATTGGGGGTGCGATAGAATGAAAGCCAAGAAAAGCGCTAGAGTGATTGCAGTGCTGCTGTCGTGCATGCTGCTTCTGACGGGCTGCTGGGATAAAATTGAGATAGAAGATAGGCTTTTTGTGTTGGCCATCGGAATTGACAAGACAAAGGAAACGGAGAAGAAGACTCCGGAGGACAGATATACGCTTTCCTTCGTATCTCCAGTGGTGGATCAGGTGAAAGAGGGTCCGGGGCCAGCCTTCAAAACATACAAGACGGTGAACAATACTGTTATAATGTCAGTGTCGCAGCTTATGGAGAGGTTTTCGCAGAAGCAGTTTTTCGGGCATACCAAGGCTATCTTCTTCGGCGAGGACGTAATGAAGGATGAGGAGCTTCTTAAAGGGGTGATAGATGGTGTATCAAGATACCCCGAGCTGCATAACAGTATGTATGCATACATAGTGCCCAGCCGTGCAGAGGATGTGTTCAAGGTGAAGCCGATGTTTGACAAGCTGCTTATGCCATACATTACCGGAATAACTGAAAATAGTGATTACACCTCCAGGATTTTGAAGCTGAGTCTTGCGGATATGGTAATAAAGCTGGCAGACCAGAAAGGCAGCGTTGTCATACCGGAAATCATACCGGACAAGGATGAGGTAAAGATGAACGGGGCGGGAGTTATCAAGGAATATAAGTTTATAGGATACCTTGGGGACCAGGAGGTTGCGGTATATAATTGGCTTACGGATAAAGCTGAAGGAGGAAATATATCAGTAGAGTATGAGGATGTATCGGTGGCATTCCGGCACTTTACTTTTAGAAGAGATATTAAACTATCAAAGGTTGAGGGTGGAAAGATATACCTGGAGTATAAAATGGAAACCGAAGGCAGTATTGAAGAATATATGATGGGCAAAAGAATACTTGATGATGCCGTTTTAAAGGAGGTTGAGACGGAAATAGAAAAAAGGCTGGAAGGCGAAAGCGAAAAGCTTGTAAAGAAGTTTCAGCAGGAATTCCGTGTGGACCTTATTGGAGCAAGGGACTATCTGAGCAAGCATCAGCCGAAGCTTTTCAAAACAATAGAAAAAGACTACGATAAATACTTTACGGACAGCATTGTAATTAATGTAAATGCGGATGTCCACATTAGAAGAGTCGGTCTAATTAAGTAGGGGCAGGTTTTCGTGCACGCCCGATGAATAAATCCTTCAAAACATGGCAATGAATAAGATAAATGAAAGTGTTTGGAGGATTAGGGATATGAAATTCAAAATAAGCAAATATTTTAAATATAAAATAGGTATTTTTTTACTTGCAACGTTCTTCATCTTCGGAGTTCTTGTCAGTATTTACATAAATACTGATAGAGAGCTGGCGGATGTGTCTGATAAAATAATCAGGCTGCATGTGGTTGCCAACAGCGATTCACCGGAGGATCAGCAGCTTAAGCTTCAGGTGAGGGATAAGGTAATTAACACCATGAGCGGAAGATTCGAGGGGCTTAAGGATATTGCAGAAGTAAAAAGTACTATAGAGGGAAGCCTGGGGGAAATAGAAACTATTGCCAGGGGAGCCATTAATGAGAATGGCAAGCTCTATGATGTCAAAGCTGTTTTCGCAAAGACTGATTTTCCAACAAAAGTATACGGAAACCTTACGCTTCCTGCGGGGTCTTATCAAGCCTTGAATATCGTAATTGGGGAAGGGGAAGGCAAAAACTGGTGGTGTGTCATGTTTCCGCCCTTATGCTTCATAGATGTTGCCCACGGGGTAGTACCCGAAAAAACCATGAAGGAGCTTAAGGAATCATTGACAGATGAGGAGTATAGACTACTTCTTTCCTCCAGAACAGAAGAAGAAATACCAGTGAAGCTCAGGTTCAAAATTGTCGAGTTGGCAAAGAGCATGAACCTAAAAATTGCCAAAATGAGTAACAGAAACTAAAAAGTAAATTAAACTATAAGCTAATCAATGAATAAAACACCTCTTGTTACAAAAAATAATAACAGGAGGTGTTTTTATTGTTTAGAAAGAGATTCAAGAGACTGATTCCTTTTATAATTATAGTATTCATATATGCTGGCTTTGGAGGTTGGATATACAGCAACTATATGACCTCTCAGATCAGTGATGATGCCGGATCGATACTTTTGAAATGGGGCTCCAGAGGTGCTGAAGTTAAAGAAGTACAGACGAGATTGAAAAATTGGGGCTTTTACAAAGGGAGGGTAGATGGAATATATGGCTGGAGAACATCGGTTGCGGTAAAAGCCTTTCAGAAGAAGCACGGGCTTAAAGCGGACGGGGTGGTAGGAAATGCGACGGCAAAGGCTCTTGGTATCAGGACAGGTGCCAAAACAGCAGCCAAAACAACTGCCAGAAAAGGTACATCAAGAAGCAATGAAGCCTATACCCTTGCCCAATGCATTCATGGGGAGGCCAGAGGCGAATCATATACCGGGCAGGTAGCCGTAGGTGCAGTTATCTTGAACAGAGTGGATGACCCCAGGTTTCCCAAAACGATTGCCGGTGTGATATTTCAGCCTGGTGCTTTTACAGCTGTAGATGACGGGCAGATGTTTCAGCCTCCGGGTGACAGTGCTCTGAAAGCTGCAAAAGATGCGCTGAATGGCTGGGACCCTTCAGGAGGAGCGCTATACTACTATAACCCGGCAAAAACAACCAATAAATGGATTTGGTCGAGGCCTATCATAAAGGTGATAGGAAAGCATTACTTCTGTAAATAATGTCCCTTCCAGGCAAAATATTGCCTGTCAGCGGTGCAGCCTTGCTGCACGAATGGACTAAATTAAGGAAAACGTTTCGCACATTTTGAAATCATTTTAAAAGGTTTAGTGCGAAACATATAGGAGGGAAAGCTATGAAACTATTTAAAATGCAGCTGAGCAGAAAACAGTACCATAAAGTGATGGTGGTGTTTGCTGCGGCTTTGATACTTACAGGTTTCTTTGGGTATAACACTTACACCGAGAAGAAGCAATATCAGACCTTTTTGCAGAACAACTACCAGAGGTCCTTCAGAGAACTTGTGACAAACGTGGAAAACATCAAGCTGCTGCTGGAAAAGGCTGAAGTATCAGCATCTCCGCTGCAGAGCAACGCTTTAATGTCCCAGACCTGGATGCAGTCCTATTCCGCAGCGGAAAACCTGGGACAGCTGCCTATAACCCATGTTGCACTAAGCAAGACGGAAAAATACCTGAACCAGGTAAGTGATTACAGCTACAGTCTTTCCAGAACCAATGCGCAGAATAAGACCATCAGTGATAAGGAAATGGATCAGGTTTCAAAGCTTAGGGGCTATGCCGGGGATTTGCTGGAGCAGCTCCATGGCATGGAGGAGGACGTAGCTCAGGGGAAAATAAGGTTCGGTGAAATCCGAAAACAGGGAAGGCTTGCGCTGAAAAGAGCATCCAAGGATGCAGTGGAAGTCAAGTTCGGAAACATGGAGGATAAGTTCAGCAACTACCCATCGATGATTTATGATGGTCCCTTTTCTGACAATATCATAGAAGGCAAGCCAAAAGCCTTGGAGGGAGAAGACATAAACCTGGAAAAAGCAAAGGAAAAGGCAAAAAAATTCGTTGGGGCGGATAAGACAGGCAAAATTATTGAAACCAGCTCTGGGAAAGGCAAAATACATACTTTTGGCTTGGAGGTCACTCCGAAGGATAACGATAAAGGTAAAGCAATAAGTATAGATATAACCAAAAAAGGCGGATTACCACTGTGGATGCTGAATCCCAGAGAGATACCGGAGAAGAAGCTGACAGACCAGAAGGCAAGTGATATAGCACAGAAGTTCCTAAAGGAACAGGGCTTTGGAGACCTTACAGAGACATATTTTCTAAAAAATGACAACACTACTACGATAACCTATATTGGAGTTACGAAAGAGGGTGTCCTAATATACCCGGATTTGCTTAAAGTTAAGGTCGCCCTTGATAATGGCGAAATAGTAGGTTTCGATGCCTATCAGTATATAATGTCTCATAGGAAGCGTGATATTCCGAAACCCAAGCTTACTGAGGAGGAGGCAAAGAAGAAGATCAGCCAGAGACTTAAAATAGAAAGAGTTAAGCTGGCTATAATCCCGCTGCCTGGCGATAAGGAACAGCTTTGCTACGAATTTAAAGGAAAGTATAACCAGTCTGACTACTTCGTATATGTTAATGCAGATACAGGGTATGAAGAGAACATACTTAAAATAATAAAGGATGAAGATGGAACACTCACACAGTAATGCGCAGATAACCACATATTACTTCACATAAGCCCGCTAAAAATGCAGAAAATATAGATGTACAGCTGAGTCAAACGCAAGATTTAAATTTATTTCAAAAAACGCGATAAGATTTGCTGTATAAGGAGGAATAGCTATGAGTAGGAATAGAGGACTTATGTCAGATAATCTAAAAACCGAAATAGCTAGAGAACTCGGTGTTGACGATATAGTGAGGACAGAAGGATGGGGTGGAGTATCCTCAAGGGATTGTGGCAATATAGTCAGGACAGCGATTGAAATAGCCGAAAGAAGCTTAAGCGGCAGCAGATAACAGACAAAACCGGGTCAGACCAATAAGTTGGTCTGGACCCGGCTTTTTTTGTTTGATTAATAATATGTGAGAGAGTAGAATAATAATATAATGCACCAAAAAATAAATTTTATGGAAAAGCTGCGTTAGTCGTCATTCTGAGCGCAGTGAAGAATCTTATTAATTGAATAGCTTGGAGGTTAATCAATGAATAACAAATTAAATGTTGCTGTGGTATTCGGCGGGAAGTCAGGAGAGCATGAAGTGTCCCTTATGTCTGCAACCAATGTAATAAAAGCGATGGATAAAGAAAAATACAACATATACATGATTGGAATAACAAAACAGGGCAAATGGATGGCATACAATGGAGAAGTGGGTAAGATAGCAGATGGCAGCTGGGAGAAAGAAGCGGCGGGTATGGGCAGAGATGAGACAATTAATCTGCTTTTTTCCGGTTTGTTCAACGGTGGCGGCGAAAGCATAATTGATGTGGTGTTCCCGGTACTGCATGGCCCTAATGGAGAAGACGGTACTATACAGGGACTTTTTGAGATGCTTGATGTTCCCTATGTTAGCTGCGGAGTTATGGCATCGTCTCTTGGAATGGATAAAGGACTCTCAAAGCAGCTTTTCAAGGATGCCGGGCTTGCGGTAGGCGAATATACAGTGATCTTGAAGGCGGCGGTTGAGAAGGATATGAATTCAGTTACCAGCATGGTGGAAGATAAATTTGTTTATCCTGTATTCATAAAGCCGGTCAATATGGGTTCCAGTGTGGGTATCACAAAAGCACACAACAGGGAAGAATTGGCCAAAGGCTTAATAGAGGCATGCAAGTATGACAGGAAGGTAATGATAGAAGAAAACATCAATTGCAGGGAGTTTGAATGTGCTGTGCTGGGAAACAACGACCCTGTGGCCTCGGGAATTGGGGAAGTTATCCCCAGCCACGAGTTTTACGATTATGTGGCAAAGTATTTTGACGACGGCAAGTCGGTGGTGGTTATTCCGGCAGAGCTCCCCGAAAACAAAGTCAATGAGCTAAGAGAAGCTGCGGTCAAAGCTTACAAAGCGTTGGATTGCGCTGGAATGTCCAGAGTGGACTTTTTTATGGAGAAGGAGACGGGAAAGATACTTATTAATGAAATAAATACTATCCCAGGCTTCACCAAAATAAGTATGTACCCTAAGCTTTGGGATGCAGCCGGAGTCAGCTACAGCAAGCTAATCGACAAGCTAATAGAACTGGCTATCGACAGATACAACGAGTAGGAACGACGCCCTCGTCGTTTCGTGATGATACAAAGGAGAATATCAAATGGGATACAAGCTTGTTCATGTGAAAGGCAATACCTACTACTTGGATGGAGCAGCAAAGATAGGCATAATAAAAAATGTTGATAATCCATTCAAAAGTATAGTCGTAGATACGGGACTAGACGATGATGCGGGAAGACGTCTAATGAAAATAATGCAGGAAAACGGCATGGGGGTTGGAACGATAATAAATACCCACTCCCATGCCGATCACTGTGGCGGCAATGATATAGTAAAAAGCAGGACGGACTGTAAAATATATTCCCCTCCTTTTGATAAAGGAATCATTGAATATCCTGAGCTGGAACCCTTTTACCTCTATTCAGCCTATCCGCTCAAGGAGCTGGACACGAAGTTCCTAAAAGCAAAAGGGACAAAGGTTGATTATATACTGGAAAAGGGACAGGTAAATATAGACGGAGTTATGCTTGATATAGTGCCGCTGCATGGTCATACCCCTGCAATGATTGGGGTTGCTACTTCTGATGGTGTGCTGTTTGCCGGAGACTCCTACTTTTCAAAGAGCATATTGGGAAAACACGGGCTTCCATATTTTACGGGGATCGGGGAGGCTATAAACACTCTTGAAAGCTTGAAGTCCATGGATTATGATTACTATGTGCCCAGCCATGGAGAGGCCTTGACAGACCCTGTGGAAACACTGGATGAAAACATAGAGCTTCTTATGGATATAATGGAGTACATAACTGATATTTGCAGCAAGGCTTTGGACCGGGAGGAAATCGTAGCACATATGGTTGGAAGATATGAAATCAAGCAAACAATACCACAGTACTACCTTGCTGTTTCAACCGCTTCAGCCTTTTTGTCCCACATGTCCAATGAAGGAATGCTTACTACATTATTTGAAGATAATAAGCTTAAATTTGTAAGAAGATAGGTACGAGAGGACGGGTACCACTGAACACACTGAAACCCACTGAAGACACGGCTGGGATATATAATTTTTCCGTGCAATTCCGTGGAACATCCGTGTAATTCCGTGGTATACGGACCCTTGCTCCAAAGTCTAGACCCCAAAACACTCGTAACTCGTAACGCGGAACAGAAAAGCCGAAAGGATTTGATTTTATGACTAGAGCTCTTGCGTTGATCTCCGGAGGACTTGACAGTATATTGGCTGCAAAGCTGATTAAGATGCAAGGTATTGAGGTAATTGGAATTTGCTTTGCTTCCGCATTTTTCGGATCAAAAAATGGCGAAAGAATGGCTGCACAAATAGACATGCCCTTGAGAGTAGTTGATTTTACAGAAGATCATCTGGTCATGACAAAACACCCCAAGCACGGATATGGGAAAAACATGAACCCCTGTATTGACTGTCATGCAATGATGCTGAAGTATGCGGGCAATTTGCTTGCGGAGCTTAAAGGCGACTTTTTGATTACCGGGGAAGTACTCGATCAAAGGCCAATGTCTCAGAATAAAAAGTCATTGGGCATAGTGCAAAAGGAGTCCGGCTTTGAAGAGAAGATATTAAGACCGCTTTGTGCATTGAATCTAGAGCCTACACAGATGGAAATAGACGGCCTTGTTGATAGGACAAGCCTCCTGGGTATAAGCGGCAAGTCAAGGAAGCCGCAAATAGAGCTTGCCAGGAAGTTGGGAATCAAGGATTATCCTTCTCCTGCGGGAGGATGCATGCTTACGGAGCCGCAATTTGCCAACCGCCTCAGAGATTTGTACAAGCACGGCAAAGAAAGTGTGAAGCCTGTGGACATACAGCTTCTAAAGCTTGGCAGGCATTTGCGGGTTTCGCCGACCCTAAAAGTTGTATGCACAAGAGATGAAAATGAATACGAGCTTCTTAATAAAATTTTGAAGGATGAGTATATAATATTTGATACGGAAGATTGTACCGGTTCGACTGTCGTAGCTGCACCCTCGCCGGGATGCACGATTACCCATGAGGATATGGTATTTGCCGCTTCGGTTGCTGCAAGGTACAGTAAAGAAAGAGAAAAGGAAAGCGTAAGAATAAAATTCAGCAAAAAAAGTGATACTGAACATGAATACATGCAAGTAAAGCCAATCAGTGATGAAGAAATAAGGAAGTATTTGCTGTAGACTCGAGACACGAGACTCGAGATTTGAGGAGTAGGGGCGAACAGTGTTCGCCCAAATAGGCTCCGAAGACTTTTCTTAAAGCACGTGGCACGAGGCACGTAGCACGAGGCATAAAAAGGAATGATGAATTCATGAGCAATGGAATCCCAATAAAACTACATATAAAATCCTCTCAGTCTGACTGCAATGGCACTATGGACAGCATGGAGTTTTATACCGAGGGTAAATATTATGAAAAGCAGGACAGCAAATACTTTAGTTATCAGGAGTCCGAGATATCAGGACTGGAGGGTACCGCCACCGTGCTTAAGCTGGGGAAGGAAGAAGCTGTGCTTATAAGAAGTGGAGCCTTAAGCTCCAAAATGACTTTCCGTATAGGCTGTGAGACAGAAAACGCATACAGTACAGAATATGGAGTATTTGACTTATCAATACTGACGCATAAGATTGATATAAATATTTGTAATAGCATGGTCAATGGTGTATACTTGAGCTACGGGCTCAGGATAAACGCCGGGGAAGTCTACACAAATGAAATGACCATAAAGATATCGTATAATTGATGATTTAAAAACAGCAGGTGGCAGAATACCTGCTTTTAATATAAGCCTTATGCCGAATAATCGGCAGCATTATTGATGCGTGACAGCCCTAAATCAAATTGGTTTAAGAAAGGGGAAGCTAGCTTGCTGAATTCTTTATTCAAGGAAAATATTGAAGATATATTAGATAATATTGAAGAGGGTATACACATTGTCGATAGTACAGGGAAAATTGTATACTACAATAAATTCGCAGCGGAATTGGATAATATAAATCCGGAGGATGCTTTGGGAAGAAATATACTGGAGATATATCCTTCTCTAACAGAGGATACCAGTACCATACTTAAGACAATAAAGTCAGGGAAGCCAATTCTTAATTATCAGCAGGCTTTTAAAAACTACAAAGGAGTTCATATAACTACCGTTAATTCAACCATACCGATAATTTCAGGTAAGCGTATCATTGGTGCACTTGAGGTTTCAAGAGATATTACTGAGGTCAAGAAGCTTTCCGAAAAGCTTGTAGATTTGCAAGCAGAGCTTTTAAGGGATGCGAAGGTTGAAAAAGTCTATGATGGAAGCAAGGCGTTTTTCAATTTTGGAGATATAATCGGTACATCGGAAGTCATGCTGAAGCTCAAGAAGGATGCTTTGACAGTGTCTGCATCGCCATCACCGATTATGATATACGGCGAAACCGGTACAGGTAAGGAACTGCTTGTCCATGCCATACACAATGCAAGCTCCAGAAGGGATAAGCCTTTCATTGCCCAAAATTGTGCGGCACTTCCAGAGACTTTGCTTGAAAGCATACTTTTTGGCACAATCAAAGGCAGCTTCACTGGAGCGGAAACAAGACCGGGGCTTTTTGAAATAGCTAATGGAGGAACCTTGTTCCTGGATGAGATCAATTCCATGTCTCTGCAGCTGCAGGCAAAGCTTCTGAGAGTTATACAGGACGGAAATGTGAGAAGAGTCGGTGATACAAGAACCATTCACGTGGATGTGCGCATAGTGACTGCTATAAATATTGACCCCAGGCAGGCACTTCAGGATAAGACTCTGAGGGATGACCTATTCTTCCGTTTGAGCGTAATTTCGATTAAAATGCCTGCATTAAGAGAAAAGAGAGAAGATATAAATCTGCTCATAGAGCACTTTATCAAGAAGTACAACAAGCGGCTGCACAAAAATGTCAAGCATGTCAGTGATGATGTGGAGGAATTTTTTATGAGCTACCCCTGGCCTGGTAATGTAAGGGAACTGGAACATTCCATTGAAGGTGCCATGAACATCGCAGAAGGGGATACAATTGACAGCAAATGCCTGCCCTATTACTTGGGAGAGATATTCACCAAATCCCGGTCAACTCAAGAGGATCACGAGATCAAATCCTTGAAGGAAACGCTGTACAATCTTGAAAGGAACCTTATAGAGAAGGCATTGAAAAAGAGTGAAGGCAACATAACAAGGGCAGCAGAGATGCTTGATGTGCCAAGGCAGACACTTCAGTACAAAATAGGCAAATACAATATCAAAATGTATGACGCCGGATTTTAGGCAACAGCATCGCTAATTTCAAAAAAAACGGTAAATATTTTGAAAAGCACACATTCTAAATGAGTGCTTTTTTATTTATTGTAAGCGAGATATGCAAGCGGTGTGCGGCTTCTGGCGTGTATGCTCATAGAAAATCATCAGAAGCGCTGTACTTGGCATACAACTTGCAAATGTTAAAAATGTAACAAGCTCATTAGAGCGTAGGGGTGAACACTGTTCGCCCACCCAATATAAGTAATTGTATTTGATTAAGGAGGAAAAAGACACATGAAAAAGGGATGCAAATTTGGTACTCACAGGGTTATAGAACCGGTTGGCGTATTGCCGCAGCCAGCGAATAAAATTGATAACAACATGGATGAGATCTATGACAATGAAATACTTATCAATGTCCAGACCCTGAATATCGACTCTGCCAGCTTCACACAGATAGAAGAGCAGGCTCACGGAGACGAAAAGAAGATAGCTGAGATAATGCTGGGTATCGTGGAAAAGCAGGGCAAGCATAGGAACCCTGTTACAGGCTCCGGCGGGATGCTGATAGGTACAGTTGAAAAGATAGGTACTGCATTGGAAGGCACAACTGACTTAAAGGTTGGAGACAAGATAGCAACACTTGTATCGCTTTCGCTTACTCCTCTTAGAATTGATAAAATAAAGGAAATCAGAAAAGATATCGATCAGGTTGATATTGACGGAAAAGCAATACTTTTTGAAAGCGGAATATATGCAAAGCTTCCGACTGACATGCCGGAGAAGCTCGCACTTTCAGCTCTTGACGTAGCTGGTGCTCCAGCCCAAACAGCCAAGCTTGTTAAACCAGGAGACAAAGTTTTCATAATAGGCGCAGGCGGAAAGTCCGGAACACTATGCTGCTATGAAGCAAAGAGAAGAGCAGGAGTTACAGGCAAGGTTATAGGCTGCTGCGGAAGTCCCAAGAGTGCAGCAAGATTACAGAAGCTTGGAGTATGTGATGAAATATTCGTAGGCGATGCTACAAAGCCTGTAGAGATTATGAACAAGGTATCAGAGCTTACAAACGGAGAATTGGCTGATGTAACTATCAACTGCGTAAATATAAATGATACCGAGATGACAAGCATACTTGCTACAAAAAATATCGGCGTAGTATATTTCTTCAGCATGGCTACAAGCTTTACAAAAGCAGCTCTGGGCGCTGAAGGTGTAGGAAGCGATGTTACTATGATAATTGGAAACGGCTACACTAAGGGACACGCAGAGATCACTCTCCAGATACTTAGGGACAGCAAAGAATTGAGAGACCTTTTCACAGAGCTTTATGCGTAAGTAAAGTTATAAGGAGGCAGAAACATTGAGAAGCTATAAAGATATACCATTATGGAAGAATGTTACTCCAGAACAGTGGAACGACTGGAAATGGCAGGTAGCAAACAGAATAACAACAGTTGACCAGCTTAAGCAGGTAATAAACCTTACGCCTGGAGAAGAAGCGGGAGTAGATGAATGCTTGAAAACCTTAAGGGGAGCAATCACTCCATATTATGCATCCCTTATGGATCCTAACGACCCTAACTGTCCTATAAGGAAGCAGGCGGTGCCTAATTCACTGGAGCTCCACAAAGCAGATGCAGACATGCTGGACCCTCTTCATGAAGATGAAGATTCACCGGTGCCTGGTCTGACTCACAGATATCCCAACAGAGCGCTGCTGCTTATCACAGACCAGTGCTCAATGTACTGCAGACATTGTACAAGAAGAAGATTTGCAGGACAGCATGACGAACAGATGCCTATGGAAAGAATAGATAAGGCAATAGAATATATCAGAAATACACCTGTTATAAGAGACGTGCTTCTCTCAGGCGGGGACCCATTGCTTGTAAGTGATGACGTACTTGAATATATCATCAGCAAGCTTAGGGAAATCAAGCATGTTGAGATTGTGAGGCTTGGCTCAAGGACTCCTGTGGTTATGCCGCAGAGAATAACCGACGATTTGGTGAATATGCTTAAAAAATATCACCCAGTATGGCTTAATACTCATTTTAACCATCCTAAGGAAATTACTCCTGAAGCTGTTGCGGCTTGCAATAAGCTTGCTGATGCAGGTATTGTACTTGGCAACCAGTCAGTACTTCTAAGAGGAGTAAACGACTGTGTGCATATAATGAGAGACCTTGTACATGGACTTGTAAAAATGAGAGTAAGACCTTACTATATTTATCAGTGCGACCTTTCATTTGGTATAGAGCACTTCAGGACTACAGTATCAAAGGGAATTGAGATAATTGAAGGCCTTAGAGGACATACTTCCGGTTTTTGCGTGCCAACCTTCGTTGTTGATGCACCCGGAGGCGGCGGGAAAATACCTGTAATGCCCCAGTACTTAATTTCACAGAGTAAGAAGAAAGTAATTCTCAGGAACTTTGAAGGGGTTGTTACTACTTACACTGAGCCTGAGTATGTTGAAGAACCATGCACCTGCGAAGTATGCACAGGAAAGAAGGAAGACAGACTTTCCGGTGTTGCGGGACTGCTGGCTGGAAATGCATTAAACCTTGAACCAACGGAAATGCTTAGAAAAGAAAGAACAAAAGCAAGAGATAAGAAAGAAAGCAGCGGTGGATGCTGCTGCAGCGGCGGAAACTGCCACGAATAAATAATGTAGGGGCGAACAGTGTTCGCCCCTACATTCCGAAACCCAATAAAACTACAAAGACATGCTAAATGCACGTGGCACGAAGCACGTAGCACGAGGCAAAAATATAGGAGAATCCCATGAGCAGGACCCAGCTTATAGATTTGATTTATCCGCAAAACAAAATAGTTTCGATAGTGGGCACATCCAAGAATGCCGGCAAGACTGTGACCTTAAATGAGATAATCACTCAGGCCCGGTCCAAGGGAATAAGCTTGGGCTTGATTTCCACGGGCAGAGACGGAGAGAGAAAAGATGTGCTTACCGAAACAGAAAAGCCTCCTATCTTTGTTGGCCGCGGTACGATACTGACGACAGTGGAGAGCGCAATAAAAGGAGAGCATGCAGGGATAGAAATATTCAGGGTGACTGACTACAATACTCCAATAGGCAGAGTAGTACTTGGCCGTGCTGCTGAGGACGGATATGTGGAAATATCGGGTCCTCACTCATCGAAAACTATAAAGGAAATGTGCATTGAAATGCAAGGACTTGGAGCTGAGCTTATCCTTATTGATGGCTCCTTGGACAGGCGTTCCTCTGCAGCTCCTTATGTTTCTGACGGAACGGTTTTGGCGACAGGTGCTGCACTAGCGCGAAGCATAAATGGAGTAGTAGAAAAAACCATGCATTTAATAAATACCTACTCTGTGCCGATGATAGAAGAAGAGCATGTCAGGGATATTGCCTACGATGCTATAGATATGGGAAAGACAGCTGTGATTGCACTTGATGGCAGCGTTGACTATCTTGATACGGTGACCTCTCTTCAGTCAGGAGATATCATCGCGGAATACCTGAAGAGTGACACTGCCTATGTAGTATTGAGCGGCTCTGCAACTGCAGGTACCATAAAGGATATACTGCTGAACAGGAAGAGTGCTATTAAGATTATTGTAAAAGATTCTACCAGAATTTTCATACCTGCCGCAGAATTATATGTACTTCAAAGAATGGGTATGGAGCTTCAGGTAATGGAGAACATAAGCATCATTGCGGTGACAGTTAATCCGTATTCGCCTGAGGGCTATTATTTTGAGCCTTCCGAATTGCTTGAGGCTATGAAGAATGCGGTTCCTCACATACCCGTTTTTGATGTCGTACAGGGAGATTAGTTAATATGCTGATGGATGAAAAAACAAAAGCAATATTGGATTTTGAATGGGTGTTGGCTGAGCTGAACCCTATGACTCCCTTCGGCCAAAAACTGAAGAATAATATCAAGGCTTTTGAAGCTTGCGATAAGGAACGGCTTTTGGAAGAGTTGGACAGAATAGATGAGCTAAAGCAGCTCATAAATGTACAGAGAACTGTATTCGTTGATATAAGAACACACATGAGGCTTATCAAGGACATAAGGAAGTCGGTGGAAAGATGTATAGCCGGCGGGGTATTGAGTACTGTAGAGTTCTTTGAACTGAAGAACTTCATTTATCTGGTAAAATCAATTTCTGAAAGTCAGAAAACACTGCAATGGGCTATGCCAGACAAGTATGTGGTAAATGAGCTTCAATGGGTCGAGGCTGTACTTGACCCTGAAAAGACGGGCATAAAAACCTTTTATATTTATGACAACTACTCGGCTGCTTTGTCTGAAATAAGGAAAAAGAAGGCATCCTGCGAACATAAGCTGGACATTTTAAAGAAGAAAACCATAAAAGAAGCTGAAGAAAAGCTGGGTATGTCTGTAAGATCCAATGGCGAAATAACAGTGAGCAAGAGTCAGGCTGATTTGATAAAGAAGCTTAATGGTAACAGCATGCTGCAGGCTTTGGGAGAAACATATATTAATGTGACTTACAGGGTCAGACCAAGTGAAGACATGCTGATACTGATGAAAGGCATCGAGGCTATGAAGGGTGAGGAAACCATAGAGGAGACGCTCATACTTGAGAAGCTTTCGGAGCAGATAGCGGACAGGGGCAGTGAGATATTGACGGTCATGGCTGCTATTGCGGAATTTGACCTTATAGTTGCAAAGGCATATCTTGCCAACAGCTACAATGGGGTGAAGCCATTGATATGCGATGCTGCAAGGCTTGTGATGGTTAATGGCAGACATCCGCTGGTAGAGGCAGGACTCAGAAAGAAAGGCAAGTCCTTTACTCCCATAAGTGTAAGCCTGGATCGAGGGGTGGCACTTATTACAGGAGCAAATATGGGAGGCAAGACAATATCTTTGAAAATGATCGGTTTGCTGGCTGCGATGGCCCAGTACGGTTTTCTCGTGCCTGCAGAGCATATGGAAGTTGGTATGAATTCATATATATATATTTCTGCAGGGGATGAACAGTCAATAGATCTGGGGCTCAGCACCTTCGGCGCTGAGATTCGATCGGTGAAGGAAGCACTCATGAAGTCCGGTGAACAAGGGCTGGTGCTTATAGATGAATTGGCCAGGGGAACAAACCCCCATGAAGGCTACGCAATTTCAAAGGCGATAATAAGCTATCTTGCAGAGAAGCCCTGTATAACTGTTATCACAACCCATTTTGACGGACTTGTCAGAGAAGGCGTTAAGTGCCTGCAGGTAAAGGGCTTGAGGGATATTGACTTTAAAAGTATAAAAGACCCTGATGCAATATCTGAGTACATGGACTACACCCTCATAGAAGTGGAAGGTGAATCCAAGGTTCCCCAGGATGCCATAAATATTTCCCGCTTGATGGGAGTGCCTGAGGAGATACTGCATGAGGCTGAAAAGATAATGGAGGATAATTAAATTCTGGTGCGAGGTACGAGGTGCGAGGAAAACCCCACGAACCACGAACCAGTAAACATGGAGGTGTTTACATGAGTAGTTTAAATCTTGACAGAAAACAGATAGACAGTGCAAGGGAATCAGCTAGAAACATAGCAGAAGATATGCAGAAATTCATTGATGTTCACACTACAGTCACAGTTGAAAGAACAATAGCAAGACTTTTTGGAGTTGATGGAGTTAATGATGTTGGGACACCACTTCCCAATGTAGTTGTAGAGAATATAAAGAACAACGGCGGCCTTAATATGGGAGCGGCATACTTCCTGACAAACGCAGTTTTGAATACAGGGCATACAACGCAAGAAATTGCTGAAAAAGTAGCTGCAGGAGAGCTGGATTTGACCAAGCTTGCTGCAAAGCCTGAAAAGGAAATCAAAGACAAGGCATATGAGCTGGCGATTAAAATGGTTGACAGGATAAAAGGCAACAGGAACAAGAGGGAAGAATATCTGAACACTATTGGAGAAGGCAGAAAGCCTTATTTATACGTTATTGTTGCTACAGGAAACATATACGAGGACGTAGTGCAGGCGCAGGCAGCTGCAAAGCAGGGCGCAGACGTAATAGCGGTAATAAGAACAACGGGACAGAGCCTTTTGGACTACGTGCCATTTGGAGCGACAACTGAAGGCTTCGGCGGAACCTATGCAACACAGGAAAACTTCAGGATAATGAGGAAAGCTCTTGACGAAGTAGGTCAGGAGGTTGGCAGATATATAAGACTCTGCAACTACTGTTCCGGGCTTTGCATGCCGGAAATCGCTGCAATGGGTGCTATGGAAAGACTTGATGTAATGCTCAATGATGCATTGTATGGAATACTTTTCAGAGACATCAACATGCAGAGAACCTTGGTAGATCAGAATTTCTCAAGAATAATAAATGGTTTTGCGGGCGTAATAATAAATACCGGCGAAGACAATTACCTCACAACTGCTGATGCAATTGAAGAGGCACATACTGTATTGGCTTCCCAGTTCATAAATGAACAGTTTGCCCTTAAGGCAGGAATACCTGAAGAGCAGATGGGCCTAGGCCATGCCTTTGAAATGGAGCCGGGCATTGAGAATGGCTTCCTATTGGAGCTGGCGCAGGCACAGATGGCAAGGGAAATATTCCCCAGGGCTCCTTTGAAATACATGCCTCCTACAAAGTACATGACAGGCAACATATTCAAGGGGCATATACAGGACGCTCTTTTCAACATGATATCCATATGGACGAATCAGGGAATACAGCTGCTTGGAATGATGACTGAAGCTATACACACGCCTTTCATGGCTGACAGGGCCCTCTCCATTGAGAATGCAAGATATATATTCAACAATATGAGAAATATTGGAGATGAAATCGAATTTAAAGAAGGTGGAATGATTCAGACTAGAGCTTCGGAAGTACTTGGTAAAGCTGCTGCGTTCTTAAAGGGCATTGAAGAAGAAGGACTTATGGCAACTTTGGAACAGGGTAAATTCGCAGGGGTCAAGAGAACCAGGACCGGCGGAAAAGGACTGGACGGAGTTACTCAGAAGGACGCAAAGTATCTGAATCCATTTATAGAATTGATGTTGGATAAATAAGAGGCGAAATTGGTTCGAGGTGCGAGGTGCGGGGTGCGAGGAGTAGGGGCGAACAGTGTTCGCCCGAATAAGCTACGAAGGCTTTTCTACCCCCCGAACCTCGAACCACGAACCTCGAACCAAAAAACAGGAGGTGTTTTGAATGAGCACGGGTTTGTATTCCATGAATAAAAGAGAATTTGATATAAACTTTGACCCCAAAAGAGTGAAACCCTATGGGGATACAATGAACGACGGAAAGGTGCAGTTGAGCTTTACGCTGCCCATAAAAGCCGATGAGCTGGCTGCAGAAGCCGCAAAGCTTTATGCAATGAAGATGGGTATACAGGAACCCAGCGTAGTGCATATGGCTGACCTGGGAGTCGGATACTCCTTCTTTGTAGTGTACGGAAGCTGCGTTCACACAATCGATGTGACTGATATAAAGGTTACTAAGGTTGAAAGCTCAGTAATGAGCATGACTGAAGTAGACGAATACATCAGAAAGAACATAAAGAGAAAGCTGGTTGTTGTTGGTGCCAGCACAGGTACCGACGCTCATACTGTTGGAATCGATGCGATAATGAACATGAAGGGCTATGCCGGACATTATGGCATTGAAAGGTACGAAATGGTAGAGGCTTACAACCTTGGAAGTCAAGTGCTTAATGAAGAGTTCATAAAGAAGGCTGTCGAGCTTAATGCCGATGCACTTCTGGTATCCCAGACAGTAACCCAGAAAAACGTACATGTGCAGAACATGACCAACTTAATTGAACTGCTTGAAGCAGAGGGCTTACGCGACAGGTTCATAGTAACCTGCGGAGGACCGAGAATATCCCATGAGCTTGCAAAGGAATTGGGGTATGACGCAGGCTTCGGAGCGGGAAGCTATGCTGAGGATGTAGCATCCTTCATAGTGCAGGAAATGGTAAGCAGAGGAATAAAATAAGAATAATATAGTATATCGAAAGCTGTCGGTTAGAACATAACCGGCAGCTTTTTTATATTGTCATTTACAAATCACATAAGAAAAAGGTCGATTTATCCGATATATATTGACATAAAATTACAAAATTAGTATAATCTGCAACATAATAATGAAAGTTTAAAAGGAGGTAATACAATGTTAAACAAATCAATCATTATGGGCAGACTTACTGCTGATGCTGATACAAAGACCTTCGACGAAAAGAAACGGGTATCGAACTTCACTCTGGCGGTTGACAGGGACTATTTAGACAATGAAAATAACAGGCCTACTGATTTTATCCAGATTGTTGCTTGGAACCTTCCGGAAAAGTTTATTGCAAAGTATCTTAAACAGGGTGAGCTTGTTTCTGTTGAAGGAAGGCTGCAAAGCAGGAAATATGAAAAGGAAGAGGTACACTTCGTAACAGAACTCTTTGCGGATAATGTGTATCCAACAAACTTTAAGAAGAGTGAATAGGGTTCAGCAATGAAAATGTGTCAGGCACTTAAGCTATGTTCTTTAATATTCACCCGAGGAGGTCGCAAAATGAAGAGGATTATACCAATAATTGTCACAATCGTAATTATGTGTTCTCTACTAATTGGTTCTGTATGTGCAGAGCCTGATTTGACCTTGAAATTTAAGGACGTAAAGGACGCGGATTGGTTTGCAGAAGCAGTTGGCAGACTCAATGCATTAGAGATAATAGACGGACTTCCAGGTGGTATATTCGGCCCGAAAGCTGAAGTAACCAGGGCACAATTCGTTAAAATGCTTGTACAAGCAATGGGCTATCAGAAGATAGACAGTATAAGCTTTGACGATATTAAACCACTTTCAACAAGAAAGGCCCATTGGGCTTCGGTATACATAGAAACAGCTTTAAGAAACGGTGTTATAGTTAAGGCTGAAACGGGTAATAACTTCTATCCTGAAACACCTATAACGAGAAAAGATATGGCTATGATGATGTACAGGGCATTAGAGCTTCAGCCATCAAAAGGGGAGAACCCTTTTGCAGACATCACAGAAGCTAATGAAGCATTTACAAGGTTATATGAAGAATACCTTATTAGAGGAACCTTAGAAGGCGGTAAGAGGATATTCAGGCCGGAGGGACTATCCACAAGGGCAGAAGCAGCAGTGGTTATCGCAAGGATGCTAGAGTATAAGGCTAACCCTGCGGAGTTCAAGCAGAAGGAAGATTTGAATGAAAAATTGAGAAACAGTACTTATACGGAAGAGGATCTTGAACTGAAAGCAAAGCTTGAGCTTGCTAAACAAGCCGAAGATAAGGAGTATATCCCGGAGCCGATTATAAAAGTGGAATATAACCCGGATGAATACGCATATGCCACTGCAACCCTAATAAATGCAGATGACTATGGCAGCGATGTAACCTTCGAGAATGTATGCATTAATTATCCTGCTCTTAATATGTGGGCAAGAGCGAACCTGTATGGTAAATATGTGGAAGTAGATATGACTAGGCCTTTTACTCCCAAAGAGGCTGAAGCAAGTTTTCTTGCTGTCCCCAAGCGCAATGCAAAACTTGCTAATAGTGATATTGTATATTACAATTACGACTTCCCTGTAGGGAAAAAGCTGAACTACAAAACAACTATATCTCGTGGCAAAGTTTCAAAGCAGATTTACCTTGTGCTTACCATACAATAGGTGGTGTTTATTTTGAGATCCAAACAAAATATTTCAATTATAATTGCTATAGCAATTGTTACTTCAATCTTTCCTTTGAATGTGTTTGCTGCTGCTCCATATGGTGGCATTTATGGGCAAGGTACGTTTGAAAGCCCCGTAGATTACATAAAAGTATATAATGGAGAGTTAAGGCGTTCATACAGAATTTCCGAACCGGAAGCTAAATTCTCTATTTTGGATTCAGACGGCAAAATTCTCATTACAAGTACAAATACAGAACAAACCTTAAACCTATATCTCGGCGATAAAGTCACCTTCAAGAATCTAAGTACCCTTGGAAGTGGTACAGCATTTGATAAGTATGACTTCCAGATTTCCCATAAGGGAAGTGTAACTCAGTTAACTGGTATCGGTACGATTGAAAGCTCTGTTGGGTTTACCTTTGATGACGTAGGCGAGTATAATATTTATTTCAACATAATGGATAATACTCCCATGGATAAAACCGACTACTGGGGCAACTGGTCTTACAACGGCTCCCATAGAGCAACAGGACAAAATCCTGGTCCTACCTCAAGTTCATCTGATGATTTCTATGGATATTGGTATTTCGTTGAGATAAAGGTCGTTGTAAGCCCTCACTCCCTTACGGAAACACACTATGACATTGATACAGGGCAGGAACTTAACAAAACTGTATATAGGGATATTACAGATCCTACATATACAACATACTCGAAGGCTCCATCTGCACTGCCAGGATACACCTACATAGGTTCAAAAGAAGGTTATTCCTGGGATGAAGCAGATTCTTGCATAATATCCAATGCTTCAGTAACCAGCAGGACCGCAAGATATGGCTATGTGAACAATTCATACAACAATGGCAGCAACAACGCTTTTCACTGGTACTATTATCGCAAACTACCAGGTCTATTTGCTAACTTCGCCATTAAATATGGTGGCAGCGACTTTACAAACAAAGAGCTTGTTGCCGTGAACCTTCCTGTCACAGCAAACTTAGTAGACTTGTCGGTAGGTGAGAACATCACAAGCTGGACGTGGGAGTATAAAACTCCTGAGATGCCCGCCTTTCAACAATTTTCCACAATGCAGAACCCTACAATGGCATTGGCTGAAGAAAAAACTTATACCTTCAAACTCACTGTAAAGAATACAATTGAGCAGAAAAGCATGACACACTATGTTACAGTGAAGAAAGGCAATCCTCCACCGGAAAACCAGTCTCCTGAAGTGGAGATACTCGGTCCCAAGCAGGCACTGGCAGGTGAAAATGTAAGGCTTGATGGAAGCAATTCCTACGACCCTGACGGAATAATAACTCAATTTGTATGGGATTATCCTGATGCTAATTTTGTTAACTCAAATAAAGATGGGGACAGGCTTACTGTGTGGTATCGCTATACAGGAAACAATAGCAGGCATGAACATGTTGCCTTGACTGGAACGGACGATAAAGGTGCAACTGGAGAGGACAGTCACAGTATAGAGATACTTCCTCCTGTGCCTACAGCCGCATTAACAATAGACGGCATATTCAAAGAGAATAGGAAGGTAACCCTTGATGCTTCAGCAAGCCATAGCCCTTCAAGGTACCCTATAACTAATTACCTCTGGAGCATAACAAATTCTGCTAACATGAAATCGATAGCTGCATTGAACGGAAACCCTATCAACAAGGTGATATACAAGGTTGCCGGGACATATAACAACACTGTAACTACACCAAATACAACAGGGCTTACAGACAATGAATCTAAATCAATCACAATAGTGCCAGACCAAAACCCTAATGTAAACTTCGCAGTCACAACAAGGCTGTTAAGAGAACCAACAGACAGCAATCAGGCACTTATAACAATAAGCAATCTCACTGCATCACCTGATGGAGATACTATAAAGAAAACGGTTGCCTTCTATTCCTACGATACTGATAATGATGGTAATTTTGATGAAGAGGTATGGAAGTATTCGACCAATGGCACAGCCTGGAACAATGTAGGCTTACCATATTCGAAGATAAAGTCCGGCTTTGATATATATAATGTGGCAGGGGGAAATCCTATGACCTTTACCCTCAAGACAAACCAGGTAGGCAAGCTAAAGGTGGAGGTAATGGCCATGGAGGATATACCGGCAGCAGAGACTATTCCTGAGCTTATTACTCCTTCTGATTACAGGAGGTCGGATACTTTCACAACGAAGCCGGACACACAAAAGATTATAGATGTTATAAACACAGCTCCAACAGTAACCTTTGAAGTCAAGAAGAAGAAGGAAGTCGATGTCCTTATAGCAACAGACTATACAGGACAAAAATTAGCTGACCTGCAGTCTGCTTTGAATGTACAGAAGGCCAATCTTCTTGCCAAGAATATTGATGTCAAATACACCATAGTCAATACAACAAGTGCAGTTGCACATGTTAATGATGCTATGTATTATTATAGACGGTATGGAAGATACAACTTTCAGGCAGATCGGGATTCATGGAGCAGTAGCGGTAATGGAAACTCTGATGATGATGAACATTATCAAGATTTGCTTTTATGGGAAGAAAGAACTGCATTGGAAAGTGAGGCGGCGTATCTTCCGCCCCGCAACCCTACAAATCTGAATTGGTGGAAAAGCGGGACAATCCATGAGGAAGAACCTGATGATGACACTCCTGATTGGGAAAGATGGTACTACAATGTCTATATGCAAGTTAATAATGATGGTTACAAAAATTATGATGTTTTGGATTTTACATTAAGAAGGTATAATGGCTTACAAAGTGATGATGGTTCCACATATGGGTATGAATATGACGACATCGAGGAAGAGAGTGTATCAGTAGACAGAAGCTTTATTAGAGCGGAAAAAATTAGTGATGTAACAGTTAATGTAAACAGTGTAAATTTCGCAAGTGTCACTTCCGCCCCTTTAAGGGAAAACAGTGATAGGTATTTGCTTTTTATTGGTGATAACAATAGTAAAATATATAGTGGCGCATGGGGAACACATTACCCCTTCGGAGGGCTTGCAAAAGCAGAACAGGACTATATAAAGGCAAACAATGTAAAACCCTATATTGTGACCCCGGAGGCAACATTAGATACTGCTGTTGGTCAAGAAAAAGCAAAAGAAGTATATTTAGGGAATTTATCATATTTCAAGTCCCTAGACGGTGCATTAATGGCTATAATTGATTACCCTGCAATAGTAAACATAGGTGGAGAGGTAAAAGATATATATGGGGAATACATACTTCTTACAAATGGCACGTTGAAATATAGAGTAGATGGGGCTAACTTTAATACCGTTGTAACAGGAGTTTCTAAGGTAATTCAAGAAAAGGACGGAAACGGGGATATATTAAATAACGGCATTATATGGGCAGTAACTTCAGATGGCATATTGAGACAGTTTGTATATGGTACTCAAGGCTTTATATGTAATTACACGGATGTAATAGATGTCTTTAATGGGAATGGATTACCATACGGAGAAGGTTCTTACCTGATCAGCTGTACAAGTGGTACTTATTTCGTATTCAAAGGTGGTGGAACTGTAAAAACCTTCTATAATGCACCTTTGGCGGGTTATGCATATATGGATGCACGAGAGTGGGAAGATGGCGATTTTGAGGATTATGCAAGCATATTGATATACAAGAATGGGAATGTTCAGGTTGGCGTAGTATGGAAGGACAGCCGTTGGAATAGTACACTGCAAACATATGTGTACTATATGAGAGATATAAACATAAAACCATTATACGGAGGTATATATAACTCAACCACAGAGACATTCTCTTTTTATGGTTTCGGCTCGGTTAAACCCATTAAAGGAATGAATTGTATTGTAGGCAATTCAATTTATCAATTTAATAGTTTATTATATGAGCATATTAAATCTAAGGATTATTATTTTCAGGATATGACTAACCCGGCGTATATAGCTACAAATGTAGTTTCTGAAAAGGATGGGATTAGAACATACTCGGATGGGAAATTGGGGATACCATGCACATGGAATCAAAAATATTTTGGATATAAGGGTGCTGCTTACTACAGAACTGTAACAACATATATAGATGTTCCCGCTTTAAGGAATAAAACAATTAAAGAGGTTGTTACTGGTATTGGTACGACGGCCATATTGACAACAGATGGGGAGCTATATAAATGGGTTGATACGACTATTTATACTGTTCCGACTACGCCTATAATTAATTTAACTCTCGCAAGTAGTAGTGTCTCTGATGCATATAGCTTTAGATATAATAAAAGCTCTTCCAGTACGCAATCTTTTGTGACGAAAAGCTACTACATTGATAAAGGCAATTTGAAAGATATGACTACAGGCAGTGTAATATATGAGAATATCATAGATTCTGCTTTTGATAAAAGTGCTAATAGATTCTGTTTTGTAACTAAAGACGGCAAGCTTTACGGTGAAGGCTATTTTGGGAAAACAGGTTATAGGGGATGGTATCCTCTAGGAGAAACACTTCATGAGCTAATTAAGACCAGGATAGTTATAAACGACACAACAAAGCAGTATATTACACTGAGAGATATTCAAACAAACGTAAGGGATACAAAGTATTTCTCTCAAGGACAATACCAGCAGGCAGTAAACGACATAACAAGCATTTACCTGAATGATTCAAGTTATCTGACCAATTATATAGTTGTCAACGATACAGTAGATTACAAGGTAATATATAACGATTATGAGAATGATCGGAAATATACCGAAAGCTGGGCATACAACCATGAGCCAAACTACTTCGAGAACAGCATGGGACTTGCCTCGTTTCATGGGCAGACATTGACAACGCCAATAACTAAGTTTACGAAGAAAGGCCGGTATACAATAAATGTTAAGGCAAGGGACAACCCCAAGAGTGATAATAGGTTTGACAATTATAGATTGTGGAGCACCGGAAACCAGAATGTAACACTATATGTCCATGAAAAGCCGGTTGCATTGTTCCGTGTTAATGTCACTCCAAATGGCAACGGAACCTTTACTGTTGTGGCTGCAGATGTTGGCAGTTATGACCGCGACCATACTTCGAGAGCCGATAAGGGGATAGCAGCTAGTGAGTGGCGTTGGAAGGAAAAGGCTGAGCTTAGCTGGCACAGTGAGAGAATTAATAAGGCTGATTGTTTGGCTGATAGAACTTACACCATACAATTACGGGTTCGGGATCTGGAGGGTACATGGTCGGATTACATGACAGTAGAACTGGATGCAGCTAATTCTCCAATAGCCTTGTTTACAGTGGACAATAACCCATTAAGCATAAATGATCTCTTGCGAGTAAAAGATCAGTCCTTCCCACAAAGTTTATCTACACTGACAAGATGGAACTGGGTAGTCAAAAAATTCAATGAGGATGATACGCTGCCGATCACGCCTATAATTGATGGGCAGTACGGAACAAGCAATAACGGAGGCGGCTCACTTACCGGCTACGATAGTAATGTGAAGACTGATTATAATGATACAGGCCCGGGTAAATATAGAATTTATCTGCGTGTAAGAGACAGCAATGGCTTATGGTCAGACGGAGGCGCAGACAGCTCATACAATCTGAATAATTTCTACACCCGGGATATTGTGGTACAGGAGAGTTTTAAGCTATTGAGTTTTAGAGTTATGAAAGTGAAAGACCTGCATTTGGAAAGCTATTACTATAACTCAGCCACAGGACAGTATGATGACAAGCCCATAAATGTAAATGGTATGGCGGTTGATTATCGAAACTTTGGTGTTATAGTAGACGGTCTCACAAAAGGATATCTATTTGAATATGAACTCGATGCCATAAACTTCAATGACGATACCGATACGATAGTAATAAGACCACATTTCTATACCTGCGATGCCTTATTGAGAGATACAGAGGAATGTGACTTGTACTGGGAGAACAGTTCTCATGAGGTACTGAAGGCAGGAGAAGGAGGCCATGCAAGCTGGGAAGTCATAACTCTGGGCAGGAATGATAGGACGATAACGGGGGCAAACACTGCAACTTGGAGAGGCTCATACCTGATTCCCGGAACAGCGTGGGCGGTCCCCCTGGGGACATCCTCAACCAATGCCAAAGCAAGCAGGATAAACCGTGACATAATAGTGAATTTTGAGATAAAAGGCTATAAAAATGGACTAATGAGATATGATTATAATCTACAGCAGTGGCCTTTGGAGAGGACAGTAGAGAAGCGGCCCTATAAGATCGGTGATGTAATAAGATATAGTCATATAAAAAGCAATCTGGATGACAGCAATGTTATAATAAACCGTCCATAAAGGCAGAAAAAAACTTCGGAGTGCATGCTCCGAAGTTTTTACTTATTATTCTCAGAATCCGTTCCTGTACTAGGCAAAATAGGTTTTAGCAATACGTTTATGATAGTTTTATATGGCTCGCTTGTTGCATCCCGAGCATCTGCAACCACAAGGCTAACTTCATATTTGCCAACTGCTGAAAATTTATAAGCTATATTCTGATTAGAAGAATCAAATACTGTTTTGGAATCCTTCGTAATCATCCATGAATAAGATTTTACACTGTCATTGGCATCCGGATCGGAGGTTTGACTTATAAAAAACACTGTATCTCCTTCAAAAACCTGATCCTTATTAGCTGTAAACTGAGCTGCAGGTTTTGTGTTCTGCACCGCAATTCTGTTCTTATTTAAAGTGTATATATCCAAATCCTTTACATAATTCCATATGCCCCCTGTCAGCAGCAGTATTAGGACTATTGCTGCAAGTCTGCGCACCGGCGTGAGCCTACGCTTGATTTTTGCTTTCTGGAGGTTCTTTCTCATCTGCATGTCTACGGATCCATTGCCTATGAATACTGAGTACAAAAGCAAAGATTTAAAATCACTATATACTTTTGCTATTGATTCGTATTTACCTTCCAGGCAGCTTTGCACTATGGAAAATAGCGCTGGTGGGGTATTGTCCTTTATATAATTCAAATCAGTAGCCAATGTGTTTGAGAAAACAGCGCCTATGATTTCCCCTACCCTTTTAGACACATCACTTCTGGATGCAGACATTTTTTCGGCTGTAAGCTTGAGGTTGCAATTGAAGCAGATGTTCCGTTTATTGACTACTGTAATATTATCTGTATCACAAAGTGAAAAAACAATAAAAGGGCTGAGTTTTTCCATTTCAATGAGTTGGGTGAGCAAGCTTTCGGTCAGGTACATCTTTTCCGTAAGCCTGAGGTTGTTGTTGGACAGATAGGTTTCCAAGGCGGGCCCTGAACAGATATTGCATACCACATAGAAGCAGAAATTTTCATAGAAGGTTTCAATGATATTCCTGATATAGCGGCACTTCTCCTTAGAAAAGCTGTCTTTCATGCCGTATATAGTATCAGTATCCTTGAACTCGTTGATTATAAACTGCTTTCCATCATCGGCACCTGATTTTTTAGCTGTGTATACTGCTTGCAGTTCATTTGTAAATAAGGTATCGATTATTTCATACTTTTCTGCAACAACAAGATTGTCCATATAACCACCTCAACCTACAATATTCTACATAAAACAATATTTTCCTTTCAATAATTACAAATTTTTGAAAAATATTTAATGGGTCCAGGGTTCGAGGTGCGAGGTGCAGGGTTGCGAGTAACGTATTGCGGGTTTCAATGCAAGGTCCACTATAGGGGTGCCTATTGGGCGTACTCAGGTAGGGGCGAACAGTGTTCGCCTGCTCTCAGATAAAATAATTGAAAGCCGAGAATTAGTGTAGTAATATAATACTATAATAAGTATATAATACTGCTATATTGGAGGTGGAATTATGAAGATTAAACCGTCTGCAGCAATTAGAAATAACTATAATGAAATATCAACTCTCTGTAAAGAATCAGGAGAGCCGGTTTACTTAACCAAGAATGGTGAGGGCGACTTAGTTGTGATGGATATTAACGCTTTTATACGTCGTGAGAATATGCTGCGCCTTAGGGAAACTCTGGTTGCAGTCGAAGAGGATAGATTAGCTGGTAAGAAAGGTTTATCTGTTGATGCTTTGAATGAGAAAATGAAAAAGGCCATTGGGGAGGTTGCCAATGAACAGCAGAAATAAATTCTATTCGGTTGTTATTTCTGATAGAGCGGCGGATATGCTCGTTCAGCATATCCGCTTCACGGCGCAGTTGAGCCTGGAAGCCGCAGATAGACTTCGTGTAGAAATAATTGAAGCAGCTAAATCATTAGAGTATTTTCCTGAACGGAATCCATGGCTTTCAGATCCAATACTTCCTGCCAACAAGTATCGCAAAATGATAATTAATAAGCGCTTTTTACTTATTTATCAATTAAAAGATGATATGGTATTTGTTGAGTATGTTTTAGATTGCCGACAGGATTATAAATGGTTGATATGATTTTACCTTGTCGAAAATAGGGGCTTTAGCAATTAATTGCTGAAGCCCCTATTTTGAGCAAAAAAAAGCGCACCCGTTAAGGTGCAATATGAGTGGGGTTAACGATTGTGTGTGTGTCTCCATAAGCTATGAGTTATTCAGGGGTTAAATACAATCATAATTATAATGCATAAAGAATGAATATGCAATAGATTTTGTGAAAAAAATGTGAAAAATTTGTGAAAAAGTTATAGTATATTAGATGACCGTTTAATTAAACTGTAATAAAACCTTTTGTTTATGCATATTCCGGCGATTGGGAGAATTAAGCGAAAATGCTCATTTACAAATATATTAGAAGCATTACAATAATTGTGTATGCATAAATATGCAATAAAAGAGGTATTCGAATTATTTTTATACATAATTCTTTGCATCTAATATTTGTAATATTTTGTAATGTTAAGGTTAGGTTACAATTCCTGAAAATAAGCTGGAAATTATGGTATAATTTAAGTGATTTTTATACTTTAGCCGTAGATGAAAAATGTCGATAAATATATATAGTCTCGAGATACGAGATACGAGATACGAGATACGAGATACGAGTATGAAGGGTGGGCTTCGGAGCTCTTTTTAAACCTCGGGTCTCGAGTCTAGAGTCTCGAATCTAACTAACAGGAGGAATTGTTTGTGAAAAGATTTATGCTGACCTCAAGAAAGTTTTTGTCGTTTTTATTGACGTTTATAATAGTATTCTCGTTATTCCAGGATGTAATGGTGGTACAAGCTGCTCCTGCCATCAGCGATATACGATTTGAGAGAGTAATTGATCCTGCCAATGGAACTACAGAAACATTGTACATATACGGAAGTGACCTTAATGAGCCAATCGTAAGAGTAGGTACATCTGGGAGTATTCCCGTGCAAATAAATGAATCTGAATCTAACTCGTCCTGTATTGTAATTGACGATCCAGACTCACTTTCAGAGGTTAAAAACAGGTCAAACATAATAAATGTGACTGTGGATGACGGAGGAACACCGACACAACTGAGTGGAAATATAGACCTCGAGGTAATACCCACCATTGAAGGCGTTTCCAAAGGGAAGGTATATGTAAACGATCCCCTCACCATATCCGGAAGCCAGTTCGAAAACTTGAGCAATACTACTGACACTTTGCTGGTTGCAGGGACGAAATATACCATAGGGTCCGAGTGTATTGTCAGGAGCGAAAGCAGCATTGAGATACCTCAGGTAAAATCCCCTAACGAAAATTTACTTTCTGATGTGAGGATTGAGAGAGTCACACCCGGAAGTCAGATATTTATCATATATAAAGACAGCATACGTGTTGTAAACAGACTAGCTGGCATCGAAGTCGGAAGGGTTGATCCAAACGCAGGTCCAAGAACAGATAAAAACATAATAAGTATATATGGCACAAGTACTGATTTAAGTCAATTTACGGATGATATAAGAATCTTCATAGATAGGGTTGATGAGAGCGGGGGCTATGAAGGAAAAAATATGGGTTTAATATTAAATGCCTCAAGACAAACAATAGGGGTCAAATTTGAGCTTCCCATAAGGACTCAAGCAGGTACTGCGGATTTGATCCTGTGCTCCAAAAACCTGTCCAGTGAGTTGACAATACCTGCAGCCTTTCTATATCTGGATATAGGAAACTCTCTATCCATAGATAATGAGGGTATCAACCCTAAATTTAAGAAGGAAACAGAGCAGAAGATAATACAGATAAAAGGCCGAAACATTGGCTTCTTCAATGGCACGGGCTATGACAAGATAACCAATGTGTCGCCAACTGCAATTTCACCAGCGGATATTGATCTACCTCTAAACACTATCATTGGTTATAGCACGTATGGAAGCTTCAATAATCATTCTTACTACAAGCTCAGATATATCGGCAGATATGACAACTCAAAGGATGTAACAATTATAAGGCAGTTCAGGGTCACCATAGATGGAGACGCTACAGTTACTGATTCAGTATATACGAACTACAGCCTCAGTAAGGATATTATCTATGTGAAGCCTGCTGACGTAAACCTATATCTTAATGAGCCCAAGATAGTTGACGTTACTATAGAGACAATTACCACAGTCGTAGATGATTCAGACCCAAGCGGAGAGGCATTATATACAAGGTCGGAAAAATATGCTGTCAAGAACGGGTTTACTTACTTACCCAATGAAATATCACCGGAAATAGAGGCAATAACACCGGATTTTGGTCCCACAAACAACAAAGAAGGGATATATATGACTATAACGGGATCCAATTTCGAGGTAGTCGATAAAGCTATGCTGCCTCCCGAAAAGGATGCTGTGCCTGAGGTAAGGGTGGGGAATACCAAATGCTCCAATGTAAAGGTGTATGACGAAGATAACAATTTGGTAGATGGTAGAATCCTAACCCTTGGAACCAAGATAAAATGCATCCTTCCAGCCGGAACGACTGGAGACGGAGCAGTAGATGTGGTAGTGGTAAACCCCAGTGGAGGCGAGAGAATAAAGCCCACTGCCTTTAACTTTAAAATACCCAACAGATTGGAAGCCAAAATGCCTGTTATAACCCAGCTGAGAGAGCCCTATGCAGATATAAGAGGGGGTATCGTAAGCGGAGAGACAGTAATAATAACGGGTAACAACTTCGATACTTCATCAAACCAGAACCATAGGGTATTGATAACAATTGATGGTGAAGAAGCCACAATACTTGGCAGGGTATCCTCCGATGGAAGGACAGTGACAATCATTCCCCCGCCAGGCACTGTACCTGGAGAGACAATGCTTCAGCTTATAAACGAAGACGGCACCATGGTAAGCGCTGAATTTGTGTATAAGCTTATTACATCAAACCCTAAGATAACAAGCATAGTACCTATAAAAGGCGGCAAAGGCACCAAGCTTATAATAAAAGGTGAGGACTTCATACTGCCTGATAATAGTGTAGTCAACAACGACCCTAAGAAGAAAGGATCAGTAGTACTTTTGGGAGGCATGGAGCTTAACGCATACAAGTATGACGATCAAGGTGATATTATCAATGCCAATCCCGATGGTACCCCAACCAATGATATATATTATGATGACTGGTATGATCCAGACGGAGATGATGATACTGATAATTCATATGGACTAAATGGACATATGGTAGATGTTCAGGATTTAACCACCATATATGTGGATATACCGGACAGATTCTACAGTTATGCCGGATCAACGAGTAAAGCTCCTTATATGAAATGGACGCAGATACCTCTTGGTTCCCTTAAAGTGGAGGTTTTGAATCCTGATGGAGCTAAGTCCAAGGAAGATGTAAGGTTTAACTACATGAATCCATCTACCAGTCCAACCATCTACAGCGTCAGCCCAAACAACGGTTCTGTGGATGGAGGAACGGTAGTGACGATAATAGGCTCGGATTTCAGAGAGGATGATTTGGAGGTATATTTTGGCTCGGAACTGTCGGCAGATGTGCAATTTATTAATTCAGGCATGTTGAGGGCACTGGTGCCGAAGTATCCGTACACGCTTCCTACCGGTGATGATGAGCTTATGGTGCCGGTTATGGTTGTGAACTATGACGGTGGTACTGCAGTTCACTATGATGAGATTGCTGAAGAGGGCTTTAGGTATAGGGTACCTGGAAGCCATCCCATTATTACTTCAATAGCACCCGGTTCAGGTTCTGCTGCAGGAAAAGATACTGTTATCCTCCAAGGGCAGGACTTTAGAAGATCACCGGATATGACTCTTGATGGTCTGCCTAAGGTGTACTTCAACGGCAGGGAAGCGGAGGTAATATGGACTGAGCTCACAATGACAAGCGTACAGAGTCTGAAGGTAATAACACCTTCAAGCCTGGTTTCGGGCCCTGTGGACGTTGTGCTTGTAAACTATGACTCGGGTACCTTCACCTATAAGAGCTTTAACTATACAAAATCCCAGCCTAAAATAACCAGTGTAATGCCGAATTCCATGAGCAACCTGGGAAATGTAAATGTACAGATAAACGGAAGCGGCTTGCGAACGGGGGGCACAAGCGAATTGTTCGTCAGCACCACAGAAAAAGTGAATAGGCATACTGGAGCTGGTACAAGTGCTGCAGCGGCAGTTGATACAATAGTTGCCTTTGGTGATGAATCAACAGGGGACAAAGCTGTGATTGACACAGTCATCGGACCGCCTTCTGCAGTGATAGGCGATTTGAGGTTTGACACAGTTGTTTCAGCAGTATATCAGCAGGTAGAGGTAACTATATCCCTTGCATCAGCTACTGAACCTACGCCAATAGAGCGGCACTATACAGACACGGATGGGACTCCCGAGTTCGACTCATATACACAAGCAGACATACAGGTCGGTTCATCCCACCTTTTCATACTAAACCACAAAATGGACCTGGGAAGCTCAAACGCTTATGATGAAGGGATATTGGTAGAGACAACACCATCATCAGTTACTATAACAAGGAGAATTGCCCCGTATGCAAAGGTATTGGACGAAGGCAAGCAGGTGGATGCTAAATCCCCGCCTGTAAATAAGATAGGCCTCAGGAACCTGAGTGTAATCAATGATGACAGGGGTACAGCAGTCAGCCCAATTACAATACTTAATCCGGACAGCAGCCCAGTGATAACCGGCATCGACCCTAAGAACGGTGCCAGGAGTATAAGCCAAAAAGATGATGTTGAATATGATCCAAATGATATAGCGGATTACTCAAAACTGTACACAGTTGTTCCGCTTGATGGCGGCGCCTTCCTTACAATAACAGGCTCGGATTTTAGAAAAGGCGTGAAGGCATACCTTAATGATATGCCTTTGGAGATAGTTTCAAAGAGCATAGATGATGACCAGCTGGTGGTAAAAATTCCACAAGGCACCGATGAAGATGCAGATAAGGATTACAGGATAGTTGTTGTCAATCAGGACGGCGGAACTTATGATTCAACAATGCTTCCGATACCGCACTACATAAGATATAGGTCTACTGAAAGCAATCCTGTCATTTCTACTATAACTCCGGACAAATCCTCAAGCAGAGGAAACAATAGGATTAATATAACCGGAGAAAATTTCAAGGCCGGTGTTATTGTGCTGATTGACGGAGTAGCATGTGTGACCACCAGAGAAGAAAAGACACTGCCAAACGGTGACAAACTGCAGGTTTACCAGAACATCTATGCGGTTGTTCCGACAGGAGTGACCCCAGGCAAGAAGACAGTACAGGTGCAGAACACCGACTTTGGAATTGCTGAAGTGAAGGATGGACTTACAATAATAAGCTCACCCGAAATCACAGGAATATTTGATGATAAGGGTGATGAAATTAACCCGCTAGTGCTCTCTGTAGAGGGTGGAGAGAAAATAAAGCTTGAGGGAATACAGTTCATGGAGGGTATAAAGGTAATATTCGGAGGTACCCTGAAGGCCAAGTCAGAATTAACGGCTGGAGAATCAGGACTGGAAGGCCTCAATATTAACAACGCTACGATGGTTATAATCGGCGGAACCCTTGCGACAGAAGTGACCCGGCAGGCAGACGGAAGCATCCTCTGCACTACTCCAAAGCTTATTATGGGTAAAACCAGTGTGATAGTAATAAACAGCGACAGTGGTATAAGCAATGAAATAGCAGGGCAATACCAGAAGCCAGTGCCCGATACGCCAGAAGGCTTAAAGGTGGAAGTGGTTGACGGCGATACCTTGAAGTTGGAATGGGATAAGCTTGAGGATGTCAGTTATTATGAAATATATGTATCCATTAGTGAAAACGGTAAAAAAACCACAGGCATATACCAGTATCTTGGAAGCATAGTACCGGCAGAAATAAGTGAAACAAGACTCAGATACTATCTTGACGGACTTATGCCTTCAACCTGGTACAGCATAAAGCTGAGGTCTGTCAATCTGTTCGGCACCTCGAAGTACTCAAACTCCACAGGCTATTATAAGACTCTGGAGGAAAAGGTAGTCACATTCTACCAGGATGAGACTGCAAACACAGGAGGAGTGGAGCAGAAGGACAGTACAGTTATAAACGGTTTGGAGCTTACCTATACCTTAGGAGAGAAGTCTGTAGGAAGCAGCACGGGGGCTGTGGTGAACTTTGAACAGCCGAGCTACATAATAGCCGATCCGAAGATTGTGAAGATAAGCTTCGAACTTATAAAGAAACATCCTAGCAGCAAGATAAAGATAAATGACAAGGACATGGAGCTTAACCTGAAGGCATCCAACCTTGCTGTTGATGAAGTAACAAGAGTAGACAACTCTCTTAAGGATGATACTGATATGAGGGTTTCAATAGACCGCACACTAGGCGCTGAGGGTGATGAGATCAGAATCAGACTGCCAAGAGGCTATAAGATAATGGTGAACCCCTTCAGCATCAATCTGAATATGCAAGTACAAAATACAACGACAAGGATAAAGAGCTTTAACGGAGATATAAACCTGCTTCTAAACTACGCAGAATCAAAGAAAAGCTTGTATCCGGGCGGTGTGTACATAGCATACTACGACAGAACGACAGGAAAGCTTCAGATAATAACTACCCAGAACCTTAACGGCAAGGCTCAATCCCAAATAATAAAAACCGGAGAATATGTACTGATAGGGAAGTTGGTAAAATAAATTTCTGGTGCGAGGTGCGAGGTACGGGGTGCGGGGTGCGAGGAATTCTGGGCAATGCTTCGAAGGCATTACTTAAAGTGCGAGGCACGAGCAAAAAAGTTCTCCGCGAACCGCGAACCACGAACCACGAACCAATAGTTAAAGGATGTGATCCAATGCTTGCAAAAAAATCTATAGCAGCATACATAATAGTAATTGCACTAATTGCAAACCTGCTGCCGCTGACAGCTTATGGCGAGGATATAGTCTCAACCGGCATTACAACAGGGGAGGCTTTGGTAAAGAATGCAAGTTTTAATGATATTGCAGGGAATTCCAATGCCGACAATATAATGAAGATGAGTATATATTCAATAGTCAGGGAGTACGGCGCCAACATGTACAGACCGAACCAGGCAGCTGTCAAGCAGGATGTGCTTGCGGCTCTGGTAAGGGCTACAGGGAGACAGGAGGAGGCAGTAAAGCAGGGAGAAAGGCTAAAGCTTGCCGATCCTACGCTTACCCCGGTAAATACATACTTAATGGGACATATTGAAGTTGCAAAAAGCAGCGGTATAATTAATCAGAGTGAAATAGCATCATTATCGGCACTTAATACGGAAGAGGCTGCACAAATAAAAGCGGAAGTCGCTAAAGCAGTGAAAGAGAACTGGAAAATGACCATGGCTCAGAAAAATCAATTGGAGAAGCAGTTGGCAGATAAGAAAACTTTCCAAAAAGCTTATACATCACCTGCAAACCGTGAGGAAGCAGCCCTTTGGATAGCAAGAGCCTTAGGTCTTGGGCCGGTTGCAGGCGAAGATATAACGACAGTTTATAACTATAATGATTGGACATCTATAAAGACGGAGAACTTACCCTATATTGAAGCAGTTCTTAAAAAAGGCATTATGAAAGGTACATCGGCAACAGCTTTTTCTCCCAAAGGAACTATAAGCAGGGGAGAAATGGCAACCATAATGAATATGGTGGTGGATCAGTCTCTTGACAAGCTGGGTTACACAGCAGGCTACGGCAAGGTTACCAGCATATCCATGGCAAGGGATGTTGCAGCAGTATCAGATACATATACCACTAGTATAAACATTGAAACACCAACTTCGGAGAATATTGGCATAAGCATACAGAAAAGAAATACAAGGAGTTCCATAAGTCAGGAGACAGTACCGGTAATCAAAAACGGAAAGATTGGCACCGAGTCACTGATTACTGAGGGTGACATAGTAGAATACACCTTGAATAAGGATAAGAAGGCAATCCTTTTGCACGCTGCGGAGCTGAAGGAGGTTGACGGCACCTTTGTAGTGTATGACCCACAGCAGAATACAGTCCAGGTGGGGGATAAGAACAACAACATGTACTTCCTTAAGGTGATGCCTGACTCAGCGATTCTGGTGCAGAAGGAGTCGGTAGATATAGGCAGATTGGAGCCCAACAGTCCTGCAAAAGCAGTATTTGCAAACAATATTTTGAAATCCCTGAGCGTGGATACGGCGCCGGAGCTGATAAGCGGCAAAGAGACACCGGTGAGGATACTTTTTGCAGATACAATGGGAAATGTGATAAAGGTAGCTGATGAATACGACAACAAGCAGTATCTTGAATTGGCTGATACGGCAGCGATATATGTAAACGGAGAGTTGCAGGATATCAGTTCCATAGGCTTTGATCAGGATGCAGTAGTAAGGATTTTCAATGGGAAAGTACATGAAGTTAAGATATATACAGATGTTCTGGAGGAGGATCCCAACAGGCGGGTTGTCCTTACAGCAAAAGTAAGGGATATATCGGATGATGGAATTACCCTGCTCACTGACGATAACCCTGAAAACCCTGCTTTATACACAATTGACAGGAATACTCCTATAATAAAGGATAAGCAGTCGGTAAGCGCCTCGGTACTCAGGCAGGGGGACAGGGTGAAGATTGAAGTGGACACTGCCAATGACAAGCACATAGCCCGCATGGAAGTGCAGGGTGAAGGTGTGCAGATTGAAAAGGTATACAAAGGCGATATCAAGGATGTTGCTATAGAAACGGGAGAAATAGTGCTGTCCAATGTATCCTCCTACGGATATTATGACTGGATTAAGAAGGACGGCTATATTAGGTATAAGCTGAATGCTGAAATCGACATATATGACAAGGATACCAAGATTAGCTTGGACAAGCTGAAGGATTATATAGGAAAGACCATATACGCGGTATCCAAGAAGGATTATGGTACAGAAGAGCTTGTAAAAGCAGTACTTAAAGATGGCTATGAAGACGCAATAAATAAAAGCATTTCTGATGTGAAGTGGACCACCAAGCAGCTAACACTGTCAGACGGAAGAGCAATTAATTTCAATGATGGCTCTATTATAATAAAGGATGGAAGGCTTTTAGACTCCCTATATCTGGCTAAGGACTCAGGGGCTTTTGTGATACAGAACAGGTCGGTGATGGGCGTCGGCAGCGCTCCGATTATAAGCCTGGACAGCTTTAATGGCTTTAGCAATTACAATATTACAAAGGGATATCTGCATAACATGGGAGAGGACTATTATTCTATAGAAAACTCCTACACTCTAACCAATAATGAGTGGACAGAATCAGCAGAGCCGACCTTCCTATTGAGCAATGAGACCTATGTATACGACAATGTGATAGTTGAAGGTCCAATTACAGCTGATAAGTTTGCGGAGAGCAGGTTCAAGCCGTACACATATACATGGCCTAACTATAAAACAGCCGGTAAGGACATGGATTTTCATGAGGATGATGAATATCATTATTATTATGACAAATACAGAGGGAACTCCAAGTTCCATGAGCACTTCTTCATGTATGCGGTGACAGACAGAGAGGGTAATACTCACGCCATTAACATAATGAAGAAGGACAAGGAATCCTTTAAAGAGGATAAGGTATTTACGGAGAGACTTTTTGCAGGGCAGCTGAAAACAATTGATGCAGGCAACAAAGTAGTTGTCATAAAGAATGCAAGAGATTATAGTACAGTATATGGAAAGTGGAATCCGGTTATGGCCGATATCCCGATGGGTATGGAGAAGGTTGTAATACTGAAGGATGGAAAGGTCATAAGCATGTCAGAGCTTGATGCGGATGATAATGCCTATATAATGTCCCAAGATGGCTACGCACTGTTTATGCTGGTAGAAGATTAAAGGCTGGTGCGAGGTACGAGGTACGAGAGGTAGGGGCGCCCATTGGGCGTCCGCTGTAGGGGCGAACAGTGTTCGCCTGACCTCTTCGAAGCGAGACTTAAACCACGAACCGCGAACCCCGAACCGCGAACCACGAACCACGAACCAAAAGTATTTATTGAGGTGGTACTTATGAAGAAATTTACAATCGCAGCTATATTTATTTATACACTATGCATATTCGCCTATGCTGCTCCCGGCTATGAACCCGGAATAAGCGGGGACATCACTCCTAAGAAGGGAGAACTCAAATACTCTGAGACAGTATTCTTGTCTGGAGAGCCAATAATACTGGAAGGCATAATAAAAATCAGCGGGGACAACAAGGGTACAAAGACCACATTGGAGTACAAGCTTGCCAATACTCAAAAGGCTGCTGCGCTTACGAGGAAAGTGACATTTTTGAACTCCACCAGCAGTGATGTTTTGGAAAACCAGTCAACTTACAGTACCTCTATTGATCCGAAGTTTTCCGAGACAATACAAATAGGAAGCAATACCTTTGAGATGAAGGAGTACCTTTTCAGCCGATCAGGGAACACAGATGGCAGAGACGTAATAAGGTATCTGAATTCTGACTGGAATGGAAGAAAGGTTTACTTACGAAATGGCGATCAAGGAGAAATAGTAGTTGATATAAATTCGCACTTGTATGGCTATAACAACTACTGGAGCTCAACAGAGACAGCTATTATCAAGCACTCAGTAACCTATAGATACAAGGACGCTGTAAGCGCTTCTGTCTACAAGGAGGCTTTTGGAACAGTTGAATATGCTGTATCCAATTCCTCAGTTAAAGCTATTCAATATGTATCCAGCGGACCTCAGGACATAAGCTTCGCAGGGGGCTACATACTGAAGGAAGGCGAGGAAAACATAGTATCCTACGTGTTTGATGTGCCGAAGCTTAATGCAGGTATACCGACAACTGCAAGGAATAAGGGGAAGAACAGCTACAAGCTTGTAACCATGCCGGTGCAGACAAGACTGCTTTCAAATAATATCAAGGATATATCGGCAAGCTACTGGGCAGCTGAGGATATCAAAAGGGTAACCTCACTGGGAATAATAAGCATGTCAGGGGCAGACTACTACCGACCTTTGAGCTTCATGAGCAGAGGGGAGTTTGCCAAGGCAATTGTTAAGGTATCTGACATGAACGGACCAATGGTAAAGCAGACAAAACCCGTTGCCTTCGAGCAGTATTATACAGATGTGGACAAAAACCACCCATACTATGAATACATCAGTAAAATTGCAAGTTCAGGGGCTATGGAGGGCATAAGCAAGAACAGGTTTGGGCCGGATGAGTACCTGACCAAGGCTCAAGCTGCAGCAATAATTGTCAGAGCACTTGGACTGGAGAATTCATCGACTGAAAGCGGTACAGCCACTTCCTTCAAGGATGACGCCAGCGTACAGCTGTGGGCGAAGAAGCCGATAAATATAGCTCACAGGATGGGGATAATCACCGGAAACGCGGACAATGAGATTGAACCCAACAAAATGCTGACCAGGGCAGAATGTGCTGCAATGATAAACAGGTTTATAAGATACCTGCAATACGATATCAGACAAGGCTACAGAGAAGACATGATTAACTTCGGCAGGTAGGGGAGAACAGTGTTCTCCCGCACAATATAATAAATGATAGGAGTAGTGGGTTAATGAATAAGAAGAGCTTTTTCAAAAATTTCTTACCATTGGTATTAATTTTTATACTTTTAACAACCCCGGTAATGGCAGATACCAGCTTTACATTTACAGTACCTGGGCCTGAAGGCGAGGAGAAATCTGAAGCTGCTCAGAAGATAGAAATGATGATGGACATAATAAAGGACGAATATTATAAGGACGTGAAGGAGGAAGACCTCTTAGAGGGTGCCATTAAAGGGATGTTTGAAACCCTGGACTCTCACAGCACCTATTTCAATCCTGAAGATTACAGCGAATTCATGAGCGACATAAAAGGTGAAATCGTAGGTATCGGTGTACAGATTGAAAGGCGAGATGAAAGAATAACTGTAGTTGCTCCTATTGAAGGAACACCGGCATACAAAGCTGGCTTGAAAACCGGAGACAAAATTATCAGTGTCGACGGAGTAGATATATCCGGATATACACCTGATAAGGCAGCAAAACTCATACGAGGCGAGGAAGGTACAACAGTAAAGATAGGTGTAAAAAGGGATGGAGTAAAGGATACAATTAACTTTGAATTCGTCAGGGAGCTTATCGTGTTAAATCCTGTGAAGTATGAGATAAAGGAAGGAAATATAGGCTACATACGAATCAGTGAGTTTTCAGAGAGCATCTACGACAATTTCGCAAACGCAGTAGATGAGTTTAGCGAAAAAGGAGTAAAGGGTGTTGTCATAGACCTCAGAGGAAATCCCGGAGGACTTCTGGACCAGGTGATAGAAGTGTGCAAGCTGTTGATACCTAAAGGACCGATAGTCAAGATACAGGTCAAAAATGAAATAGTTGAAACATATGAATCTGAGCTTGATAAAGCACCCTTCAAGCTGGTAGTGCTCACTAACGGAGGAAGCGCATCAGCCTCTGAAATAATGGCCGGCGCTATAAAAGACAGCAAAACGGGAATACTTGTGGGAGAAAAAACCTACGGCAAAGGCACAGTACAGCAGACAATGCGAGTCCAGGGCGGTGGCGGAGTGAAGCTTACTATAGCCAACTATCTGACTCCAAGCGGTTTCTCTCTTGACGGCATAGGAATCACACCTGATATTGAAGTGAAAGCCAGTGCTGCAGGTGCAGCTGCTGAGTATGCTCCAATAAAAGGCGACAGAAGCATAAAAAGCGGAATCATAGGCCTTGATGTGCTGGGAGTGCAACAGAGGCTGAACGCCATAGGGTATGATATAAAGAAGCAGGACGGTATTTTCGGCGAAATGACAAAGACAGCACTGCTGAAGTTCCAGAAGGATAATAGTCTCAAACTGGATGCTTCCATAGACGCTGACGACCTCAAAACTCTCCAGAGCAAGTTTGAAGAAAAACTGAGCAAAGGCGATCCCCAGCTCGACAGAGCAATGGCTGAGATGAAGAAGATGTTAGAAGCTGGGCAATAAGGTGGTTACGCGTTACGAGTTTCGCGTTTCGCGATTTAGCTTAGAGTTGGAGATTGTATAGAAGTACTTAATCAATAATACAGTGTAATTCAACCATAAAAACAAGAAGGTTAAAAAGTTTTAACCTTCTTGTAGTTTTTTGTTGATTTATATTATAATAATTAAGTATAATATATAAGTTATGAGAAATTTTATAGTATCAGGAGTAAATATATGAGCAAGACCAATTTTAAGGAATTGAAAATATGGCAAATTGCAAAAGATATAGCTGTGGATATATATAGAATTACTGATAGCACAAAATGCGCAACTCGTAACGCGAAACGCGCAACCCGAATTAACATTTAATTATTTACATAAATTATTGATTATATAAAGGAGGTATACAGAATTGTCTCATACTAAATATATCTTTGTCACCGGAGGCGTTGTTTCATCTCTAGGGAAAGGCATAACTGCTGCATCGCTGGGAAGGCTTCTTAAAAGCCGCGGACTGAGGGTAAGCTTGCAGAAGATGGATCCATACCTGAACTTTGACCCGGGAACAATGTCACCATACCAGCACGGAGAAGTATTCGTAACAGATGATGGAGCAGAAACAGACCTGGACTTGGGACATTACGAGAGGTTTACCGATACCAATCTCACAAAGAACAGCAATGTGACCACAGGAAAGATATATTGGTCGGTAATAAGCAAGGAAAGAAAAGGGGATTACCTCGGCGGCACAGTACAGGTAATACCTCATATAACAAACGAAATCAAATCAAGGATATACAGGGTTGCCAATGAATCAAGCCCAGATGTGGTTATAACAGAAATAGGCGGTACAGTAGGCGACATAGAAAGCTTGCCTTTCCTTGAAGCAATAAGACAGGTCAAATATGAAGTCGGAAGCGAAAATGTGCTTTTTCTACATGTCACATTAGTACCGTACCTTTCAAAAGCTGGAGAGCTTAAGACAAAACCTACACAGCACAGCGTGAAGGAGCTCAGGGGCATAGGTATCCAGCCGGATATCATCGTATGCAGAACCGAACAGCCGATTTCAGTTGATTTGAAGGATAAAATAGGTCTGTTTTGCAACCTTGAGGGAGACTCTGTTGTTCAGAACCTGGATGCAGATAATCTTTATGAAGTACCATTGATGCTTCATAATGAAGGTTTAGACGCTCTCGTAATAAAGAAGCTGGGGCTTAAATGCGGAAAAGCTGAACTTACAGAGTGGATAGAAATGGTCAATAAGATAAAAAATCTTAAAAATAAAGTTACAATCGCACTTGTAGGAAAATATGTAGAGCTGCACGATGCCTATATGTCAGTGGCAGAAGCTTTGAGGCATGCAGGTATAGCCAATGATGCGGAGATAGATATAAGGTGGATTCATTCAGAGGAAGTTCTTGAAGAAAACGTAAACGAGTACATGAATGGAGTTGACGGAGTGCTGGTGCCAGGAGGCTTCGGACACAGAGGCATAGAGGGCAAGATACTCGTAGCCAAGCATGCCAGAGAGCACAAGGTACCATACTTCGGAATATGTCTTGGAATGCAGGTGGCAGTTATAGAGTATGCCAGAAATGTTCTGAATCTTAAGGATGCTCACAGCACCGAGCTTGATGAGAACACTCCATACGGAGTAATACACCTTATGCCGGAGCAGGAAGAGATAGACGAGAAGGGCGGCACAATGAGACTCGGACTGTATCCCTGCAAGGTGGCGGAAAATACAAAGGCCTACGAAGCATACGGCGAAGAGTTGGTATTCGAAAGACACAGACATAGATATGAGTTCAACAACCAGTTCAGAGACCAGGTGCTGACCCATGGAATGCTGCTTAGCGGACTTTCACCTGATGAAAGACTGGTAGAGATGGTAGAACTTAAGGATCACCCATGGTTCGTGGGCTGCCAATTCCATCCGGAATTCAAATCCAGACCACAAAGACCACAGCCGCTATTCAGAGAATTCATAAAAGCAGCATTGGAATATAATAAGAAGTAAAAAAATAAAAGCTTTGGAGTAATCCAAAGCTTTTTCTATTAACCTCGAACCAAATGTATCTACTCTCCAAAAGTAGCTTTGGCGCTTACCTCTTTCGCTTTAAAAGTCACAGTAACCTCATCTTTATCTGCAACACGGACTTTAGCAGAGGCAGGAGCCTCCTTGGTAAACGCAAGCTTAACCGTAAATATCCCAGTGTTGATGCCTGTTTCGGTAAGAGTATATTCCAAATTGGTCTTGCCGCTTTTTGCTCTCACAAGCACATCCACCTTGTCACGGACAGTCGTGCTCTTGTTCTGGTCAGAATCATTCAAGCTGACTGTCATATATGTGTCATAACCTTTATAGGCTGCCTTATCCAATGTGAGCTTAGGCACAGATATGCCTCCCCAGGTTGCATATGCCGTCCGATACTCGGTGCTGCCACTTTTTGTATCCTTGTCGGTGTACACTATTTCCAGGCGGTCTGTGGCACTTAGGGCTATTGATGGATTATTAGAACCCTTTCCATTAATATATAGAGTACCGGTATATATTCCGGTGTTTTTATTTGTCTCCGTCAAGGTGACCGCGGTATATCTTGCGTTGCCTTGCATCTTCGCAGTCACTTTTAACTCGTCTTTTTCGTTGATATTGTTGCCTATATCAAAATCCTTTACTGTAATTCTGACAGGAGAGCTATTTCCTTTATATTCCGGTCTGTCCAGAGTAATCTGACCATCTTGCGGAATCCAGATTGCAGAGCATTCAACTTTGCTGTTTTTATCTTTTTTTGGGGTGTAAGAGGTATATACTATATCATTATTAGCAGCTTTCAGTACTTTATCAGAGGAGTTGGAGAATTTGCCAAAATAGAAAGTGCCAGTAAACTCGCCTGAGTCAAGGCCTGTTTCCAATAACTCAAGACTAATCTGGGAGCCGGTAGAAGTATATAGCTTTACATCAACATTGTCGAGCTTCTCTCTTGATTTATTCAAATCCATATTTTGCAGAGTAACTTTAGCTGCTGTATTATATCCTACGTAATTTAGCTTATCGAATTTCATCACAGTACTCAGATATTTCCAGTTAATAGACCTTGAAACCTCCTTGCTGCTTCCGTCAAGGGCAGTTTTATCAAAATATTTTATTGTTATTTCATCAGTTGGATATACTTGCAGTATATGTCCTTCTGTTTCCTCTTCTGTAAAATAAAGCTTTCCCTTGAAGATACCAGTATTGGTGCCGGTTTCTTCAAGCCATAATGACGTATCCTTGATACTAGACTCAGATGAGACTTTAATTATTATATTATCCTTTATATTTGGCATGTTGGCATCGGCATCATTTATCGTAATCTCCAGCATATTGCCACTGCCTTCAATATTATCAGCAGAAGTCAAGATGCTGGCCTCTGCATACTGAAAACTGGCTGTGGCTGTATTTATTGCATATTCCTTGTTTGATGTATTTCTATCATCTGTATAAGTTGCAGTAATTGTATCGGAAGGATTAATCCTAAGTAGTTTCTTACTACTTTCTGTCGAGCTTGCATTGAATCCGAAGCTGCCGGAGAAGGTTCCTGTGTTTACTCCAGTTTCTGTAGCAAGTATTATGAAGCCTTGGGGGTCAGATTTCGATACAAGCCTTACTCTAGCCACTTCCTTATAATCCTTTCGGAGATTAATATCTTGATCAGTGACTGTTACTGTAGCTAATGAATGTAGTCCAAGATAACTGGTTTTATTCAGACGGAGAGTACCTGAGAATGGTTTCCATATAGCGCCGCACGTTATAGTTTTGGCAATTCCCGTTAATCCAGTCGCATCATTATATGTAACGGTGATAGTATCTTCGGAAGATATTAAAAGCAGTTTGGACGAATCGTCAGCCTTATCCATCCTGAGTCCGAAATTACCTGTGAATATTCCTGAGTCTGGCTTGGTTTCTTTAAGCTTAACCGGAAAACCCTTGGGATATGATGTTGAACTTACATTAACAGTTGCTTCTTCCTTAATATTAGGGTTTAGATTAAGGTCAATATCATCCAAGGTTATAATAGGCTGAAGTCCTAGTCCGCTATAGGAGGTTCTATCAAGTTTTACTTCCGCATCATATATCTTCCAGGAAGCTGAAAAAGTTTGTTTTTCAAATTCCACATAGAGTTTAGCACCATCTTTGATTTTGATTACTCTCTCGGTTGCACTTGATTTGCTTAGACTAAAAGAGATTTGAGATGTAAAAACGTCTGAGTTCAAATTTTCCTCTTGCAGATACGCGTAAAAGCCTGTAGGATCCTCACTGCTATATACTTTGATCACAATATGTTCAGTTTTATTTTTATATAAATTATAACTTGGAGCTGTTACGGATACATTCATATGGTCACCAAGGCCAGAGTAAATAGAACTATCCAATTTCAGTGTTGATGCTGTTGTATCACAGCAGGCAGTTATGGTAAAATAAGATGCAGTTAGCAATATAAGACTCAATACCAACATTTTTCTTTTCATTATAAAGGCATCTCCCTCTCAAAGTGATCAAGCTTTTTAGTAACAATATAAATATACTATATTTGCCAGCAAATATAAATAAATTACTTATCGCAAATTTCGCGCCTTGAATAGCAGGTCCTCGAACCCCGTACTTCGAATCTCAAGCCAGAAAATCCTACTTACTTTCTTTACAGTATTGTTACATATCATTCCCACACATTGACTCTATATATAAGTGTTGCTATAATGTGAAATAGGTAGCAGTCCCTTTACAGGGTGCTATAAAAATTATTACATATCGAGGAGGTTGGTTAAATGAAGAAGACACTCGCGTTGGTCTTAGCTCTTGCTATGGTATTCTCAACAATAACAGTAGCATTTGCTGAAGGCACAATCGGTGCAGACGCTCAGATCTGTTCAGATCTGGGAATGCTCAAAGGTTCAACCGGTACAGTAGATGCAGCTTATACTGCAACTGCTCCAACAAGAATACAGGCAGCGGTTATGGTTTTAAGACTTAGGGGTCTTGAAGCAGACGCTCTGGCTTTCCCAGGCGAAGCTAATTTCACAGATGGAAACATAGCTTGGGCAGAAGGCAGCAATTTACTTGCTTACTTGAAAGCTAACCCACAGCTCGGCTGGGGTGGTAATCCTGACGGAAGCTTCAACCCATCAGGTCTTATGACAGCTCAGGCTTACTACAAAGTAATGCTTGAAGCTCTTGGTTACAAGCAGAACACAGCTGAAGTTGTAGGCGATTTTGCTTATGCTGATGTAGTTACATTCGCAGCCAGCAAGGGTCTTACAAAGGTAGCAGCAGTTACTAATTTCACAGTTAATGACCTTGCTACAGCTACAGTTGAAACTTTAAATGCTAACATGAAGGATGGCGGCAAGACTCTTGTTGCTACACTCGTAGAAGCTGGCAAAGTTGACAAAGCTAAAGCAGTTGCAGCTGGCCTTTATACTGATGTATTAACAACTACAGCAGCTAAATTGGATTCAGTTTCAACATTAGGTAACAGCTCAGTATTGGTTGAGTTTGACGGCGATGTTGAAAAAGCATTTGCTGAAAACGTAGCTAACTACAAAGTTGTTGAAAAAGGAACAACTACAGCAGTAGAAGTTAAGGCAGCTGTTCTTGACGGAACTGAATTAGTAGTTCTTGAAACACCAGCTCTTACAGCTGGTAAGGCTTATACACTCACAGTAGCTGGTGCATCAAAGAACTTTGCAGGTATTGCAAAGGACAGCAGTGCTCCTGAAATTGATGATGTAGACAGTGCTGACACAGAAAGAGTAGTTGTTACATTCACAACTAGCATGGATCTTGCTACAGCTCTTGACAAAGCTAACTATGCAATAGAAGGCGTAACAATTGAGAGCATAGCTTGGGATGATGCTGATGGCGCAAGAGACGCTGTAGAACTTACTACAAAAGGTCTTGTTGCTAGCAAAACTTACAAGGTTGCAGTTACAAACGTAAAGAGCATTGACGCTGTTACTATGAAATCAGACAGCATGAACTTCGTTGCTAAGTCTGATAAGAAAGCTCCAAGGCTCGATACTGATAATGACAATACTTTTGTTGATACAAACACAAGAATAGTTGTTACATTTACTGATGATAATGAGCTTACAAAGGAAAGCGCTGAAAACTTAGCTAACTACAAGCTCGAAATCGGCAATACTACAAACACTCTCGAAATCACTGCTGCTAAGTTAGTAGAATTTGATGACAATGATTTGAGAGTAGAACTTACAACAGTTCCACAGAAGAACAACCAGAAGTATGAACTTCATGTTAGCAACATAGTTGACACTTCAGTTCTTGCTAACAAGATGGCTAAAGAAGAGACAATTAACCTCTACGGTGAAGATGTAGATGAAGATGCTCCTGAATTAGTTGGAATGGAATATCTTTCCAAGAATTTAGTAGATGTTGAGTTTGATGATGACAGCAGATTGGATACTACTTCAATTCTTGATATAAACAACTATGAATTCGATAATGATGTAGTAGTTGAAAAGGCTGAACTTGCAGATGCAGATGATGCTGACAATATGGTTGTTAGACTTACAGTAAGCGATCTTGGTGAAGAAAGCAGATATGAAATTACTGTAGAAAATATCGCTGACGAGTATGGCAATGTAATGGATAAGCCAGAAGACGATCAGGAAACTTATGATAAGGAAGACGTAGCAAGAGTTGCTGGACTTCTTAGAGCAGAAGCTACAAGTGACACTGAAATAGTACTTCACTTCCAGTACAAAGATCTTGTTGAAGCTACTGCTGAAGACGTAGCTAACTACGAAATCGACGGCGACATTGGAACTCCAAGTAAAGCTTCCTATGACGACGAAGACAACACAGTAACATTGACAACAGAAGAAATGGATGCTAATGCAGAATATGAAATAACAATAAACGGAGTTACGGACATAGCTGGTAATGAGATTGTTGACTTAACTGCTGATGTTGTTGTTGCATCAACTGAAAACGACACAGAAGCTCCTGAAATTGATGAAATTGAATCCGATTTCAGCACTATAGTAGTTGTAACATTCAACGAAGCTATGGAAGTTGACCCAGCAGCATATACGGCTGTTGGTGGCTTGGAAATTGAAATAGACATCAATGGTGCAACAGTTGGTGGAAACGTATTTGGAACATATGCAGTATCAGGTGACGAAGATGATACAGTTCTTGAGTTCACAGTACCTGCATTTTTAGATGATAAAGATGTAGAACTGGTTAGCACAACTGCTGTTGACCTGGCTGGAAACGCTGCTGATGTAGACGAAGATGGTATCGAATTCTCAGCATCAGACGAACCAGTTGATGCTATCGAATTGGATACATGGGATCAGACAGATGTATTCACTTTCGAACTCCAGTACAGTGCAAAGGTTAGACTCATTAACTCACTTTTAGATCAAGTTTCTGATGGTGGATATGACTTCACTATCGAAGTTGATGATGATGACAAGACATTGGTAACTCTTACATCAGACGATGAGTTGGAAGTTGATGACGAGATATACCTCATACTTGACAACATGCTTGTGGGCTTCCACGGAGAACCTGTAGCTGACACTGATAAAAATGAAGCTGGAACTGCTAATTCAGCAACATATCTTGAAGTTGAACTTGAAGATGAAGACGAGCCATTCATTGAATCAGTAAAAGCAACTGATAGAACAACAGTAGATATTACCTTCAGCGAAGACCTGGAAGATGCAGGTTCTTGGATAATCGCATACGAAGATGAAGATGGCGATATGCAGGATATGACTATCGGTACTCCAGAACTTGACGATAACGTAGTAACATTAACACTTACTAATGAAATATTCGAGTCCGACATGGTGTATACTCTCATCGTAACAGATCTTCCTAAGGATCTTACAGGAAATGAAATGGATGCTGAGACTGGGGAAGACGAAAATGATGACGGAGTATATGACTTCGCAGGAACTGATGTAGTAGGTACTGATGCTTACATTACTGGTGTTAAGGTTGTAAACGGTACTAAGTTTAAGGTATATACAAGTGCAGATGTTACAGTTGCTACACAGGACGTATATTTAACCTCATTTGCTACAGCTGAAACTGACGAAACTGACGAGTTCTTATTTGTAGCTGGTACAGTTACAGTAGCTACTTACGATGATATACCAACATCCGTACTTGCTGTTGATAATGACTACAAAGTAACAATCAACGGTATGGAATATGAATTCGAAGGCGTAGTTGAAAATGACATCGATGTAGACTATGATGACGGTGCAAATGTCGCAGTTGAAGGCGATGAACTCTTCGAATTTGACTTTGATGATATGGAAGAAAACGACTTAGTTGTAGTTCTTGGCAATACTAACGCAGCTGCAGAAGTTGACGCAAACGAAGAAGCTGTTATAGATGCTGCAACAATCAGTGGAGAAGTTGAAATACTTGTTATGAGAGGCAACGTAGTACTCTTCTACTTGCCAAACTTCGACCTGGAAGATTTGAGATAATCTCAGACCATTAAGAAGGATGAGCGAAAGCTTATCCTTCTTTTTTTCTGCACAAATTTGTATTTGTATTATATCTGCTGTCGTTTTATTGTATAATATGTATATATATTGAATAGAATGTCAATTAACTAAGTTGAGGTGTATGAAATGAATGAACTGAAAGAAAAGATCAACCCCTTGGATTATACTCTTCTCGCACTTGTATCTATTATCATTGTAGTCATTCCGTTTTATAGAGGGCTGTTTTTTAGGGAAAACTATTTGCCGGCAGTTATTGTAACTTCATTGCTATTTTTGCTCATGTCAGCCCTAATGATTTATAAGAGACTCCGCATTTTTGAGAACTTTATGGATATTGCTATTCTGGGTTTAGTTACCGCCTATTTTATATCTTTCATATTTGGCATATCTAAAATGGATAGCCTGGATGGTTTGCTGAAGTATGCAGCAGCCTTCATGTTTTATAAGATAGCTTACCATGCAGCAAAAAATAGTAAGCTTAGACAATGGCTTCTGAATGTCTTGATATTCTCAGGCTTTCTTATATCCCTAGTATCAATGCTTGGGTCAGCAGATATAGTAAAGATAAATGGAATATTCGGATGGGGTCAAAGGCTAAACGGGCTATATCAGTATCCTAATGCTACAGCTGCTGTACTTAGTGCAGTTTTTCTACTTAATATTATTATGATACTTAATATAAAGAACAAGCATGTAAAGGCATTATACATAGTATCTGCTGCGACTATATTTCTCACTTTCATGGAAACAAGGTCAAGGGGTGGCATGCTTTCCATGATGGCGGCATGGTTATTAGCTTTAATCCTGCTTAGGGGAAGAGACAGGCTCAAGCTGATCTTATACTCGGCATTATGCGGTATATTGGCATTTGCGGCATATAACAAGGTTTATGACACTTTTATAAGTAAAAGTGGGTTCCTGTCTATTTACGCTTTATTTGTATTAGCTTCTGCCGCCTTTGGATACCTGGCTGTCCTATTAGAAAAGTATCTGGAGAGAATAAACGAAAGATATATAGGCAAAACACTCATGGGCATTTTCGCAGTCGCAGTCGTGGCAGTTATAGCTGCATTTAACATTACAATGCCTTTACAGCTGTCAAATGCGCTGCCTATAAGTGAATATCAAATATTTCAGATTAAACCGGCCAGCTCCTATATAGCCACAATAAATGCCGAAAGCGGCAATGGGATAGATTCGCGGATGGCTGTGTCAATTGACAGTATTGATGGTGCAAGGGTCAAGACAAACATTTATAACAATCAGTTAGAAATAAATGAAGATAAGGATATGCAGATTGAATTTAATACCTTGGAAACTACAAGTTACATAGTACTCAACATCGGGGTAGGCACACAAGGAAATGATATTCAAGTAGATAAGTTTACAATCAAGGAGAAATCCACTGGGCAGCTTATAGAGAATGTAAAGTTGAACTATAGGTTTATACCAGATGATATAGCTAAGAAGATTAATGAAATAAGCTTGAAGACAGAAAGCTCATCTGAGAGACTAGTATTCGTAAAAGATGGTATTGAGATGTTTAAGGACTATATGTTCGTTGGTACAGGGGCAAAGGGCTGGAGGATATTATATCCTAAGTATCAATCATATAGGTATAGTTCAAATGAAGCACATAACTATTACCTTCAGACTGCCATTGAATCGGGTGTTCTTGGTATTGTCTCAGTAATCGCACTGCTGGTTATTATTACAGCAGCATCTTATAAAGTCTATAGGAAAGATGAAGCAAACAGAAATATAATAATAAGTGTTTTCATTGCTACATTCGCCCTTCTTGCGCATGCTTTAATTGACTTTGATTTATCTTACTATGCAATATTACTGCTGCTATTTGCGCTTCTAGGGCTGTTATCAAGCTTTACAAATCAGCAGGAGGTAATGACGATCAAATCTGGCCGGACAAACATAAGCACCTATATAGGTGCTGTACTAGCTGTGGTTGTGCTATTAGTATCATCATCTAACTATTCCGGATTAATTGATGGTGACAGAGGCGCTAAACTAATGGATACAGACATAGGTAAAGCAAAGGAATATATTGAAAAATCTATAAAGAAAGACTTCTATAATCCAAATAATATAGTTAATTACAATCAATTACTGGCGTATGAAGGTGAAAAAGATAAAGATAAGAGTAAGATAACAAATGCATATGAAAACTATTTAAACCTTGAAAGAATAGACCCATATAAAGTGAAGTATTACCAAACGATGCTTAGCTTCTACTTAAAGCATGGGTACCTGGATGAGGCCAATGGAATCATGGACAGAGCGATCGAACTTCAACCCTTAGACCCGCAGAACTATGAATCGAAGGTGTCTATTGGCACCAATATTATGTCAATATTTATGAAGAATAAAGACTATAAGAAGGCGCTTGAATACTGTACAAATATTATTAACACAGAAGAGCATTATATAAATGTAAACAAACGTGTACTTACACCCTTTGAGCTTACTGAAAAGACCAAGTCACTTATTAGTAATGCTAAAGAACTAAAGCCGGAATTAGAACAAAAAACTAAGTAGTATAGGTATATGTTGGTTCATTGTGCAGGATTTTTATCATTAAAAGTAGAATAAAACAAATGCTTGCTATTTATTTGATGATTATTAGCAATAGTGAGGAGAGCGGCTATGAAAGTTTTGATTACCGGCTGTACCGGTATGCTAGGCTCGGATTTAGTGAAGGCTTGCAGCAGTACGCATGAAGTAGTAGGCACGTGCTCTGAAGACTTTGATATAACAAGTCTGAAAGAAACACAGGATTATATCAAGCATATTAAACCGGATGTGATAATCCACTCTGCTGCCTTTACTGATGTTGATGGTTGTGAGAGTAATATTGATAAAGCTTTTGTGATTAATGCCCTAGGTACAAGAAACATAGCTTTAGCCGCCAATGAGGTAAATGCCTCAGTAGCCTATATTAGTACCGACTATGTTTATGACGGTACTAAGGATTCGCCCTACTTTGAATATGATACAGTTAACCCTTTAAGTATATATGGGAAAAGCAAGCTTGAGGGGGAGAATTTCATAAAATCATTAAAAGGGAGATTTTATATTATAAGAACCTCATGGCTTTTTGGCAATAATGGAAAAAACTTTGTGAAAACTATGCTGGAGCTTTCAAAGACAAAGGATACACTGAATATAGTAAATGACCAGATAGGATCACCAACATATACGCCTGACCTTGCTGAAGCTATAAATGAGTTAATAATGAGCGAACGTTATGGGATATATCATATTACAAACAGTGGATATTGCTCGTGGTTTGACTTTGCCAGAGAGATATTCAAGTTTGCAGGTATAGATCATATGAACCTGGAGGCTATAACAACTGAAACTCTTGGCAGACCGGCACCTAGACCAAGGAACTCCAGACTAGAAAAGTTTTACTGGAAGCTCAATGGGTTTGAAGAGTTGAGGTCATATAAGGAAGCTGTTGCAGAGTATATCACTAAATTATAACTACTGGAATATGTCATCCTGAGCTAAGCGAAGGATCTTAGACTTAAAGAGATACGATACCAATTAAAAACAAATGATTATTAGGGGGATTATGAAATGAAAGGTATAATACTTGCGGGGGGCGCCGGGACAAGGCTTTACCCAATAACAAAATCAGTTTCAAAACAGATACTTCCTATCTATGACAAGCCTATGATATACTACCCTTTGTCGGTACTAATGCTGGCTGGCATTAGAGATATACTTCTAATTTCTACTCCAAGGGATATTGGAACATATAAAGAGCTATTAGGTGATGGAAATCAAATAGGTATTAATCTTTCATATGAAATTCAAGAGCATCCTAGAGGACTTGCAGATGCTTTCATTGTTGGGGAAAAATTTATAGGCAGTGATAAAGTTTGTTTGATTCTAGGAGACAATATATTCTATGGGCAGAGCTTTTCAGAGATTCTTAAAAGAGCTGTTGATAGAGAAAACGGAGCTACTATATTCGGTTATTACGTAAAGAACCCCGGAGAATTTGGGGTAGTTGAGTTTGATAAAAGCAATAATGCAGTTTCTATAGAAGAAAAGCCGGAGCAGCCCAAATCCAGCTATGCAGTTCCGGGCTTATATTTCTATGATAATAGCGTAATTGATATTGCTAAGAATGTAAAACCTTCAGCACGAGGTGAAATTGAGATAACTTCTGTAAACAATGAGTACTTAAGAAGAGGGCAGCTTAAAGTGGAATTGTTCGGTAGAGGCATGGCATGGCTTGATACGGGAACTCACAGAGGACTATTGGAAGCGAGCAACTTTGTAGAAGCGGTTCAGAACAGACAGGGGTTGTATGTAGCTTGTATAGAGGAGATTGCATACAGGAAGGGATATATCTCAAAAGAACAGTTGCTAGATGTAGCTAGTTTGCTTGAAAAGACGGATTATGGGAAATATCTCATAAGCATCGCAGAAGGTGTATAAAGACGGGAAACAACTATCAAAGAAATAGATTAGTGGAGCTTAGGATTGGCATCTTACTGATTTCGAGTAACAGTACTGAATACTAAGTACTGATTAATTCTGGAGGATAAACATGAAGACATATTTGGTAACAGGTGGAGCGGGCTTTATTGGATCGAACTTTATTCATTATATGTTAAAGAAGTATTCAGATATTAGAATAATTAATCTAGATAAGTTAACTTATGCAGGCAATCTGGAAAATCTAAAGGATACGGGAAGTAATCCTGCTTATACATTTATTCACGCAGATATATGTGACAAAGACGCAGTAACGAAGATATTTCAAGAAAATGCTATTGATTATGTGATTAATTTTGCGGCAGAGTCACATGTTGACAGGAGTATAAGAGAACCAGAAGTATTTGTAACAACAAATGTGCTTGGTACAGTCACATTATTAAATGCATCAAAAAATGCATGGGAAACAGGAACTGGGTTTATGGAAGGCAAAAAGTTCCTTCAAGTGTCCACTGATGAGGTATATGGCTCATTGGGATCAACAGGATATTTTACGGAGGAAACCCCACTGGATCCCCACAGCCCGTATTCATCGAGTAAAACATCTGCAGATCTTATGGTAAAAGCATACTATGATACTTATAAAATGCCAGTTAACATCACTCGCTGTTCAAACAATTACGGACCATACCAGTTTCCTGAAAAGCTGATACCTCTGGTAATTAACAACTGTTTAAACAAGAGAGCATTACCTGTCTATGGCGATGGTATGAATATAAGGGATTGGTTATATGTAGATGACCATTGTAAGGCAATTGATATGGTTATAAATAACGGCAGATTAGGGGAGGTCTATAATATTGGCGGCCACAATGAACGAACGAATATATACATTGTGAAAGCTATCATTGACTATATAAACAAGAATGTGGATAATACAGTGACAGAAAAGCTGATAAAGTATGTTGAGGATAGAAAAGGTCACGATAGAAGGTATGGTATAGACCCAGCTAAAATAAAAAAAGAACTTGGATGGTATCCAGAAACTAGTTTTGAAGTGGGAATAGAAAAGACAATAAAATGGTATCTCGATAATAAAGCCTGGATGGAAAGCATTACGACAGGGGAGTATCAGAATTATTATATAAAGATGTATGAAAGCAAATAATGCTTACCCAATATTGATTGAAGCAATTGCCTTGAAAATTAGGCACAGCGTAATGTAAACTAATAGACTTGATGTAAAAATAATCAAAAATACCAGCATACAGGAGGTACATATATGAGAATTGGCATTATTGATACGGGACAAATGAGTGTTGGCATTACACAAGTATTTATATCTAAGGGTTATGAATTAACTGTTATCGGTAGAAATACTGATAGTATAAATAATTTTAGAAAAAAAAATAGATCGTAATTTAGATAAATTAGTTGAAAAGCAGAAGATATCGGATTTAGATAAAAATGAATATACTTCGCTAATTAATACTCATTTAGATTATGATGTAATTATGGGCTCAGATATTATAATTGAAGCAGTAATAGAAGATATTAATGTTAAAAAAGATATTTTTAAGAAGCTAGATGGTATATGCGATAGTGATACTATTTTAGCAACTAATACATCTTCATTATCTATAACTGAATTAGCAGCTGTTACAAAAAGACCGGAGAAAGTGATAGGAATGCACTTTTTTAATCCAGCGCCAATAATGAAATTAGTTGAAGTTGTAAGAGGTCTATCAACTTCAAATGAAACGTTTGATAAAGTTAAAGACACAGCGGGATTCGCAGTAAACAGAATATTAATACCAATGATAAATGAAGCTATATGCGTATTAAGCGAAGGCACAGCTTCTAAAGAAGATATTGATGAATCTATGAAATTAGGTGCAAATCATCCAATGGGCCCATTAGAATTATCTGATTTTATTGGAAATGATGTTGTACTGGCAATAATGGAAATTCTATATAGAGAAACAGGAGATAGCAAATATAGACCATGTCCATTATTGAGGAAGATGGTAAGAGCAGGTTGTGTTGGAAAAAAGGAAAATAAAGGGTTTTATTCTTATTAACTCTTCAGCTGCTTGTGAGATTTAAGCTGTTAAGTTTTAATAGATTTATTGGAGGAACATAATGCTAAATTACTTTGAGAGAATTTATGCTGCTCGTTATTTTTGGTGGAGCTTGGTTAAAGCAGAGCTTAGAAATAAATACAGACGCTCTACTCTAGGTTTGTTGTGGAGTCTACTTTATCCATTTCTGGTAACATTACTTTTGGTTTATGTACTTGGTTCAATATTTAAGACGAATATACTTGATTTAATACCGTTTATTTATTCGGGTTTTATTGTATGGGATGTTATAAGTGGCTCTTTTTTATATGGTGCAGGGGGCATCATAAATTCTGAAGCATATATTAAGCAGTTTTCGCATCCCCTCGCGATATATTCTCTAAAGCAGACCCTAGTTCTTATAATTAATGCATTGATTTCTGGAATAGGCGTTTTTGCTTGGTGTGCTGTTGTAAAACCGCAAAATATTCCTTATATGATATTAACATTGCCAATTACAATTTTGCTATTGTTTTTATTCAGTTGGTCAGTTACAACATTATCAGGTATAATAAATACAAAATTTAGGGATTTTCAGCAAATGATAGGACTTATTATCCAGGCTTTATGGTTTATATCTCCGGTGTATTTTGAAACAAAAGTTTTCATTAATGCAAATTTAGGTTATTTAGTTTACTATAACCCTATAGCCAGAATTATGAATTTGGTAAGGGCTCCTTTTATTGACGGTACTCCCGCGACAGGTACAGATTATTTGTTTGTCATAGGTACTGTTGCTGTATTTTTTGTTATAGACATATTTTTAATTAAGAGAAATGAAAAAGAATTAATATTTTATATATAAGTTTAAGATTGGAGTACTAGTGATGAGTAATTGCTTTATTGATATGAAAGATCTCAGTCTTTATTATCCTTCAGCTCCTTATAATGCAAAGTCTTTGAAGGAATTAATATTTGGCATTGTAAAACGTAAGCAAACTAGCATTATTATTAAGGATGTTCAGGCTTTGAAAAATATCAGCCTTCATATAGAAGAAGGAGATCGTCTAGGGGTTATTGGTGCTAATGGCTCAGGTAAAAGTACTTTGCTTAAGGCTATAGCAGGGATATATCCTCCTGTTAGCGGTACTTTAAAGACAATGGGCACTATAAGGTCCCTATTTGAGCTTAGCCTTGGTTTTGATTTGCACGGAACGGGTCGTGAAAACATATTGTATCGTTCGTATCTTTTGGGGGATACACCTAGGACAGTTAAATCAAAAATGCAGGATATTATCGAATTTGCAGATTTAGGCGAATTTATTGATTATCCTATCAAGACTTATTCTGCTGGTATGCAGATGCGACTTGCTTTTGCCATATCAACTACTGTAAGCGGTGATATACTCTTGCTTGATGAGGCAATAGGCGCAGGTGATGCTGCATTTATGGTGAAAGTTAAAAACAGAGTTAATGAAATGGTAGCAAATTCGAAAATATTAGTTTTGGTTTCCCATGATTTTGAAACAGTAAAACAAATATGTAATCGTGTGATATGGCTTGGACATGGCAATATTATTATGGATGGAAAGCCTAATGATGTTGTAGAGAGCTATCTTGAAAAGGCCTATGGAAAGAAGGCATTGTAATCATGCAGATTGATATTAAGCCTTGTGTAAGTGTAATTATTCCGTCGTATAACCATCAAAATTATATTAGAGCAGCTATACAAAGTGTTCTTGATCAATCATTCAGCAATTACGAACTTCTAATTGCAGATGATGCATCAAGTGATGATTCATGGAGTGTTATCAAAAGCTTTAAAGATGAAAGAATTACTTCATATAGGTTTGATATTAATATGGGTGCAGCCGAAGCAACTAATTTTCTAATTACAAAAGCGACAGGGAAATATATTGCTTTACTAAATTCAGATGATTACTGGCATAAAGATAAGTTGAAATTGCAATATGACTTTATGGAACAGAATCCAGAATATGCCGCATGCTTTACCAATGTATGCTTAGTAGATGAAAACGGACTAACTTTAAAGCGCAATAAAAATCAATGGGAAAACATGTTTAAAAATTCAAACTTAGATAGAGGTGAATGGCTAGAGCGATTTTTCTTTAATTTAAATAGCTTATGCCATCCAAGTATTATGATAAAGAGGGAGGTTTACACATTGACAGGATTATATAATCCTTGCTATGTTCAGCTTCCTGACTTTAATATGTGGATTAAACTTTTGAAATTGGCATCAATATATGTTATAGAAATAGATCTCACTTTCTTTCGCATTATATCTGGTGCAAAAAATACAAGTAGTGTGACGTTTGACAATATTCAAAGACATGATCTTGAACTTGAGCTGATACTTGAAAATTTTTTTGATGATATGCCAGATGGTGTTTTTCTAGAAGGTTTCTCTAAATATCTTAAGAAAAAGGGTGATCTTTCAAAAGCAGAACTTAATTGTGAAAAAACTTTTATCTACTTTGATATTGAAGGAAAGCGTAAAAGTATATATAGTTCAGTTGGTATTAGGAGATTATACAGATTACTATCAGATGAAAATACTGCAGAGGCTTTAATGAAATCCTATAATTTCACACACAAAGATTTTCGTGAGTTGAAAAATGAAAATGAGTTGTTACTTGAAAGATTTGTTGCAAATGCCAAATCTATTTTAAGGCGAAACAGTTTTCTTTCTAATTTGGTTTATAAGATTATTCGAAGAAAGGATGTATAGATTAATATGATACCTAAAGACGATAAGGCATTTTTCTGGGATTTTTATGATGTTTATTCACAGATTGACACTGATTTTGGAGGGGGAAGCCCTTTTTTTAAATCCTTTCTTATGGCATACCTTATAAAATATAATTCTTTAAAAACATTTTTAGAAATTGGTGTTTATAAAGGTAAATGTCTTCTGCCATTGGCTTATATTATTAAGCAAAATAAAGGTTCTTCTATTGGAGTAGATCCCTACATTGATACTTGTGCAAGGGAATACGATGTAAAAGAAGAAATGCGGATTGCTATTGATGAATTCATCGACAATCTTGATTTTGGTATATTATATAATGATGTTTTAGCGAAAAAAGAAGCTTTAGGTTTATCTTCAAGTTGCGAGATTATTAGAAAGACATCGGAAAGCGCATACCTATCTCTTAGAGCAAAAGGAATCGTAATTGATATGCTTCATATTGATGGAAATCATGATACAAAATATGTTAGTTTGGACGCAGAAAAATACATTCCATTGGTTAATGAATTTGGGTTTGTAGTATTTGATGATATAGATTGGGAAAGTGTCAATATTGTATATCAAAAATATAAAAAGGAACTGATCCCAGTATTTGAATGTGATACATTTGGTATATTGCTTAAAGCAGAAAGAACACTAACTAACCTTGATAAAGCTCGAGTAATTAATAAGAAATTTGAGTTTTTATTTAGAAAGCTCTTGGACATGCACATAGAAATTGAGGGTGGAACATATGACACTAAAACTCCTACAGTAGCACTTGGAATTTTAACTTATAACCATGAAGATTACATTGAAGAATGTCTTGACGGAGTCTTTTCCCAAAAAGGAAAATTTAAGGCAAATGTATTCATAGTAGACGATTGCTCAACAGATAGCACATATGAAAAAATATGTTATTATCTTGAGGAAAATCACAATAAAGTAAAACATTTTACTGTTAAAATAATAAGAAATGAACCCAATAAAGGTGTTGTTAAATCATTTCAATTGCTTACGCAGATGACAAAAGGGTGCGATTATGTTTCTTTATGTGAGGGTGACGATTATTGGACAGATCCTTATAGAGTTCAAAGACATATAGACTTTTTGCAGGATAACCCTGAGTGCTGCATTTCGTTCAATAAGACTACTGTATTATGGCAGGAAACAGGGATTTCTGAGGTGTCGATCGTTCACAAACCATTGGATAAACGCATATACACCACTGAAGATATTTTAGATTCATATATTATAGGCAATGAAAGCTGCGCATTTTATGATGGACGCATATTTGAACTTTTGCCAGACTCATTATTCAATCTATTTATAGGGGATTGGATGTTTAATACATTTTGCTCTACATTCGGGGATATTGGTTATATACCTGATGAAATGAGTGTTTATAGAAAACATCCTAAAGGTATATGGAGCGGCTTGAATGATATACAACAGAAAAGGGAGGTAATACAAAACATAGATGAATATAATAGATACTTGGACTTTATATATGACAGAGAATACACAAATTGGCGTAATCGGTGCATTGCAGAAGCTAATGGGGAATTTTCAGAAAACCTTGATCTAATAATAATAGATGATATTTTTCCAAGTGATTTAAGTGGGTTTCGTTATCAGGAATTTACAAGTTATCTTAAAGAGATAGAGAGTTCAAAAATAAATTGTACAGGTGAGACAATTGTGCATTTTCTCAAGCAAAACCCAAATGAGGTAATGATTGATTTTAAGCGCAAGTTTCCTGAGTTTTCAGGGCGGGTATGCATGTATGATACTTGGAGACCAATTGGCTGTAAACTAATGTATTTTGTTTTTCCAACAAATGCATATAATGCATTACCTATTATGGAGAATTATTATATACCATTTATTTTTACACTTTACCCGGGCGGCGGATTTGCTTTAAATAGTCCTGAGTCTGATAAAAGGCTTAAGCGGCTAATGGACTCACCTTGTTTTAAAAAAGTTATTGTAACTCAGCAGGTAACATACAACTATCTAATAAATAACAATTTCTGCAAACCTGATAAAATCGAGTTCATTTTTGGTGGGGTTATACCACTCGTGGATTACAATGAAGCCAAAGCCTATACTAAAGTCCGGTATGGATTTGAAAAAGATAGTCTTGACATATGCTTTTTTGCACAAAGGTACACAAAAAAGGGTGAAGATAAAGGATATGACGTATTTATTGATACAGCAAAGATACTTTATAATAAATACCCAAATATTAACTTTCATATTGCAGGCGGATTTGATGAAAATGTTATAGATATATCAGAAATAAAAGACAGAATATCGTTTTATGGAAATCTTAATTTAGATGAATTCGATTCATTTTTTGCAGATAAAGATATTGTTCTCTCACCCAATATAGATAATAATATAAGTGCAGGAGCTTTCGATGGGTTTCCAACTGGGTGTTGTGCAGAGGCGGGATTAAGAAAAACTGCCTTGTTTTGTACGGATCCACTGAATTTAAATGGTGGTAGGATAATAGTTGATAAAGAAATTGTTATTGTGCCGCATGATGCAAAAGAAATAAGTGAGATTATTAGTTGTTATTATAATAATCCACAGTTAATTAAAGAGATAGGCGAAAACGGCCAGGAAAAGTTGCTCCACATATTTAGCTATGAATACCAGATTGCACCAAGGATTAAGCTGCTAAAAGATGAAATTAGCAAACCTTTTTTGCTTTCAAATCATGAAAAAGAAAAACTTAAAAAGTTAAATAAGCTTAATAAATTTGCATTTGCAAGACCATTAAATGAAATTGCACCAAGAAAGTTATATTTCTGGTACTTGGAACATTGTCCAGAGTTTATAAAAAGTATATATAGATTTGCTAAAAAAATAGTTAAAAAATTAATAAAGAGAGTATAGCAGATCATAAACATAATATCTATTGTTCGCGTTTTAAGTAAAGTGAGTGAATAATAAAAATTTTTAAGGGGTGCTTAAGCATGAAACCATTTGAAAAACCCATACAGGTAACAAAAGCCTTTTTACCGCCTATGGAAGAATTTGTGGAAAGTATATCTCGAATTTGGGAAAGCAGTTGGCTGACAAATCAAGGACCTATACATGAGCAGCTGCGCAGCCAGCTTAAACAATATTTGAAAGCCTCAAATATAACATTGTTTGTTAATGGTCATATGGCGTTAGATGTCGCATTAAAGGGATTACAGCTTAACGGAGAGATTATCACCACTCCTTTTACATTTGCATCGACAACTCATGCAATTTCAATGAATGGATTAACTCCGGTTTTCTGTGATATTAAAGAGGATGATTACACAATAGATGAAGATAAAATTGAAGCACTTATTAGCGACAAAACCTCTGCTATTATACCGGTACACGTTTATGGAAATCCTTGCAATGTAGAGCGGCTGCAGGAAATCGCTGCAAAGCATAATTTGATGCTGATATATGATGCTGCACACGTATTCGGGGTTGAATATAATGGAAAGCCAGTAAGTAACTACGGTGATATTTCAATGTTTTCATTTCACGCTACAAAGGTATTTAATACAATCGAGGGCGGCGCACTGGTTTATAATAATCCGGAATTTGAAAGGCAGTTCGATCTTTATAAGAATTTCGGTATAACCGGTCCTGAGACAGTTGAGGCAGTAGGTTTGAATGCAAAAATGAACGAATTTGCAGCAGCAATGGGATTATGTAACCTTAAATATGTTGACAAGGAAATAGAAAAAAGGAGAATAGCAGTAAACATATATAGGAGATACCTTAAAGATATACATGGTATAAAATATTTGGATGATAAGCCCGGTGTCAAGCATAACTATGCATATTTTCCCATAATAATTGAACCTGATGAGTTCGGATTAACAAGGGATGAAGTTTGCGAAAAACTTAAACAGTATAATGTATTTACACGGAAATATTTTTATCCATTAGTTACAGATTTTGATTGTTATAAAAATGATTACAATTCAAATGATACTCCCATAGCCAAGCATGTGTCACAGAATGTACTTACATTACCAATTTACGGGAGTTTAAGCGAGGACGAGATTATCCGTATATGCGAAATAATTAGCATGATAAGAAAATAGTCTAGATTTAAGATAGCTTTTTAATATATACTTATCAATTTAAAATACATGAATGTCTATCACATATAGATATACTGAAATCTAGTAATCCAGTAAACTAAAGTTATAACTAAACAATTTTAAATTATATAATAGATTGGAGTGAATAGAATTGTCAAATATATTAGTAACAGCAATAGGTTCCTTTTCTGCGGATATTATAATAAAAAATTTAAAAAAGGAAGGTAATTATGTTATTGGCTGTGATATATACCCGAAAGAATGGATTATCGATGCTCAGAATGTGGATTTATTCTACCAGTCACCGTATGCTAATAATATAGAGGAATATGTAAATTTTATCTGCAAAATATGTGATATGAATAAAATTGACTTTATAATGCCATTAACTGACCCAGAAGTAGAAATACTCAGCAAACATAAGAAAAGGGTTGAAGCATACGGCGCAATACTCTGCACCTCTGATTATGAAACAATACAGTTATGTAGAGATAAATATAAATTACCTAAGTTTTTAGCAGAACACGATATTCCTAATTCAATTAGTACATTTTTATTAGATGAGATTGATGTGAAAGAGTTTAGCTATCCATTTTTTGCAAAACCAAGGAGCGGTCGAAGTAGTCAAGGATGTATGTTAATTAATGATAAAACTGATTTCCAATATATTGTTGAAAAATGTAAAAAGGAGCAATATATAATTCAACCATATATAGAAGGAAAAATTATAACTGTTGATGTAGTTAGAAATGAAACATCAGGAATGGTATCAAGTATGTGCAGAAGGGAGCTCATAAGGAATAATTCTGGAGCAGGATTAACTGTAGAAATTTTTCATGATATATTTTTAAGTGACTTGTGCAAGAAAATAGCTAATGTACTAAATATTCGTGGAACAGTTAATATCGAATTCATTGAAAGCAGTAATGGATATTATTTTTTAGAGGTAAATCCAAGATTTTCGGGTGGTGTAGAATTTAGTTGTATAGCAGGATATGACGTTATTACTCAACATTTAAATTGTTTTAGAGATCTTCCAATCATTGCAGCACCGTGTACTCATAAAATGATAATATCAAAAAAGTATGAGGAATGTGTTACATGGGAGGAAAGAAATGATAAATAATAACTCAATAGAGCTATTTAAAGAGTACAAAGACTATTTATTTCCAGCAACAGATTTTTTACCTCGAATTATAGATAGATCAGAGGGTTCATACGTTTATGATGTTGATGGTAACAAGATTTTAGATTTGAATGCAGGTCAATTTTGCTCAATACTTGGTCATAATAACGAAGGGTTAAAAAAAATAATTAACCTTCAAATGGATAAGATTTACCATACGAGTACTGCAGTAATTTCACCTGAAGTGCTTATTGCCGCAAAAAAAGTGTCTGATATTTGTTATGGGCTTAAAGGTAAAGTATTATTTCTCTCAACCGGTTCAGAAGCAGTAGAATGTGCGTTAAGATATGCAAAGCATATAACAAAAAAAGATGGAGTCATATGCTTTGATAGAGCTTATCATGGATTAAGTTTAGGATCTCAAAGTGTTACATATGGTGGTATTTGGAGCTTGCCAAGAATTTCAAATGTTTATTCGGTAACAACACCAGACTTGCATGAAAAAAGTGGGGATTATGAGAAAATAATTGAGACTTATGTCAATGAGGTTAGCCAGATAGTATCAAAGTTTAGTAATGAAATAGCTGCCTTTATTGCAGAGCCTATAGTATCTGTAGGTGGCATGATATTTCCACCAAAGGAGTATTTTAAGCAAGTATATGAAATTTGCAAGAAGAATAATATAATATTTATATTTGATGAAAGTCAGACTGGATTTGGCCGTACTGGAAAATGGTTTGGCTATCAGAGCTTTGATTTTACACCTGATATTATCGTTGGTTCAAAGGGAATGGGGTTAGGATACCCGGTTTCGATGGTATTATTTAACGATGAAATACTTATGAATACGAAGATTAGTATAAGCCATTTTAGTTCACATCAAAATGACCCGTTAGCCGCTGCATTAGTATCATATGTTATTGATTATATTAATGAGAATAACTTGTTGAACCGTGTAACTCAATATGGGCAAAAGTTGCTCACTAAATTGATTAATTTATCAGAAAAGTGCACATTGATTAAGAATCCTCGTGGTTTGGGATTGATGATCGGATTTGATGTGTATAAAGATGGTTGGTCAGAGTACAAAGAAAAATCTAAGGATTTAATTACTAGATTACTAGATTATGGAATTATGTTGCAATCATCAAATCAATTTAAAACGTATAGATTATTGCCTAATTACTTAATAACTGATGAAGAGATTGATTATTTCATTAACGGGTTAGAAAAAGCATTAAGAGAAATGGAGTGATGAAGTTGTCGTATAAAAACTTTTCATACTCTTTTCCAACGCAAATCATTTTTGGGAAAGACTCAATTAATCAATTGGAAAGTGCATTGAAAGCATTTGATATTGATTCCTTGCTCATCGTATATGGTGGGAATTCTATAAAGCAAAATGGAATATATGATAGAGTAATAAGTAGTTTAGGAAGCTGTAATATAAATTATTATGAGCACGGTGGATGTACTCCTAACCCCAAGAGTTCTTTTGTAGATAAAGGGGTTGAAAAAGCTTTAAAAAACAAAGTTCAGCTTATATTAGCAGTCGGAGGAGGCTCAGTAATAGATGCTGCTAAGGCGATTGCGTTGCTTTCAGTTAATGAGAATTCTAGTGGAATTTGGCCTTATATGTTGGGACTTAAAAAATTTGCAGTAGATGCTTTACCAATCGGTGTAATATTAACAGTTTCTGGTACTGGTTCTGAAGGTAATGGTGCATTTGTCATATCAAACGAAGATACTCTAGAAAAGATAGGAAGATCACATCTTTCCGCGAGACCTAAATTTGCAATTTGTGACCCTTGTTTTACTTTTTCATTAAGTAGTTGGCAAACGGCATGTAATTGTGCAGATATAATGTCGCATCTCTTAGAACAACTATTTGTGATGGAAGAAAATACTGATTTAATAGATGAACTTATAGTAGCTGCACTAAAAAATGTAATGATTAATACGGACTTAGTTCTGCAAAATCCAAATGATTATGATGCTAGAGCAAATTTAATGCTTGCTGCTACATATTCACTGTCATATATGTTATCAAGTGGCAGAACATCAGACTGGGAAGCGCATAAAATAGAGCATGTTTTATCCGGAATGTATAATGTGGCTCATGGAGCAGGGATGGCTTGCATATTTCCTTATTGGCTTGAGTATGCAGCTAAAGAAGAAAAGATTGCAAATAAAATTCTATTAATTGGGCAAAGAATATTTGATGAAAAAGATACGATTATTTCTGAAAGCGTAATTCATAAGGTAATCTATAAATTTACGGTATTTTTTAACCAAGTTGGTTTACCAACAAATTTATACGAGTTATTAGGTAACTATCCAGATATTAAATGTATAGCTAATAAAGTTACACAAAGTGGAGAGCTTGGAACTATTGTTAAAATTGATTATAACTCTTGCATAGATATTTTAGCTAAAGCAGTTGGAGATATTAAGTAATTTATTGACTAGGGGTGGATATTTAGTATATGGGGAAATTTGATTTTATAGAGACCGAGTTAAATGGGCTTATAGTTATTGAGCCTATATTATTTGAAGATAACAGAGGGTATTTTATGGAGACCTTTAATTACAATGATTTTGCTGCCCTGGGACTAAATAAGAATTTTGTTCAGGACAACCAATCATACTCTAGAAAGGGTGTTTTAAGGGGGATGCATTTCCAGAAAAATAATCCTCAAAGCAAGTTGGTAAGGGTCATAAAAGGAGAAGTATACGATGTTGCTGTGGATATAAGAAAAAACAGCAATACTTACGGAAAATGGATTGGTATATATCTTTCGGAATATAATAAAAAGCAAATTTATATTCCGGAAGGATTTGCACACGGCTTTTTAGTTACCTCGGATGAAGCTGAATTAGTTTACAAATGCTCTGACTTTTATAACCCGTTAGATGAAGGTGGATTCATATACAATGATCCAACAATAGGCGTCGAATGGCCTTTACTTGATAGAGAGCATGCAATTCTTTCACAAAAGGACAAAGGCCTACCTAGTTTTGAAATGATTTGCGATTAATTCCTGTCTTTAATATTTAAAAGTGGTTTCTCGAATAATATAACATAGTCAGAGTTTGGAGACAAAATGAAATTTATAGGGAGACAAGCATAGATGTTGAATAAAGATATTGGAAGAGATGATTTATGTAAGCTAACAATAGTTATCCCCAATTACAATGGCATGAAATTTATTAAGGGATGCTTAGACTCCTTAGAGAACCAGTCTTTAAAGAACTTCGAATTAATTATTGTGGATAATGCCTCTCAGGATGGCAGCAATGAATTCATTATAAAAAACTATCCTGACGTTAGATTTATAGCTTTAGAACAGAACTATGGTTTTAGCAGAGCAGTAAATGAAGGGATAAGAGCTTGTGACAGTGACTATGTTGTTTTACTGAATAATGACACAGAAGTAGAGCCAGAATGGTTATCAAATCTGATGAGATGCATTTCTAGTGATGCGAATATATTCTCTTGCAGCAGCAAAATGGTACAATACCAGGATAGAACCAAAATCGACGATGCAGGAGATGAGTATAATATATTAGGCTGGGCGTATAAACGCGGAGATGGACGACCTAAAGAAGAATATAATATAAACAGTGGAATATTCAGCAGCTGCGCTGGAGCGGCCATATACAGAAGAAGCGTATTTGATGAAATAGGCTATTTCGATGAGAACTTCTTTGCCTATATGGAGGATGTTGACATAAGCTATAGAGCTAAAATTCACGGATATAAGAATGTTTATTGCAGTGATGCAATTGTTTATCATATAGGCAGTGCTACAAGCGGCAGCAAGTACAATAGCTTCAAGATAAAGCTGGCTGCCAGGAATAATATATATGTTGCTTATAAAAACATGCCTTGGCTGCAGCTGTTAATTAACAGCCCTTTTCTGTTTGCCGGGTTTGTAGTTAAATATATTTTCTTCTCAAGGAAGGGCTTTAGTAAAGAGTATGATCAAGGAATTAGTGAAGCCTTTAAGAATCTGAAAAATATAGAAAAAGTAAAATATAGCAGTAGAAATTTAGTGAATTATGTTAAAATAGAGATAGAGTTGATGGTAAATACCATTAAATATTTCTATGATAAAGCCAGTCAAGCCATTGGCAGGCAAAGAGGTTGATATGCGATTATCAATAATTATTGTTAGCTACAATACTAGGGAATTACTCAAAAACGCTATAGAGTCTATATATATGACGTACCAAAATGATGATTTGGAAGTAATAGTAGTCGATAATGGGTCCTCGGATGGGAGTACGGCTATGGTTAAAGAAGAGTTTGGGGACGTCATTTTAATTGAGAGCAGCGAGAATCTTGGATTCGCTAAGGCCAATAATATTGCAATAAAACAATCTAAAGGTAAATATATTTTACTCCTGAACCCGGATACTATTCTGGTTGAAGACTGCTTAGAAAAATGTTTGGCATATATGAATAATAATCAAAGTATCGGGGCTCTGGGGTGCAAGGTGGTAATGCCTGACGGGAAGCTTGACCTTGCGTGCAGAAGGAGCTTTCCTACCCCTGAGGTGTCTTTCTACAGGATGACTGGACTATCAAAGCTGTATCCTGATAATAAGAGGTTTGCTCAATACAATCTCACATATCTGGATGAGAATGAAACCTATGAGGTAGACAGCATCGTAGGTGCTTTTATGTTGATTAGGCGGGAAGTGATTGAGCAAGTTGGCATTCTTGATGAAGAATACTTTATGTATGGAGAGGATATTGACTGGTGCTACAGAATCAAACAAGCAGGCTGGAAGGTTGTTTATAATCATGAAGCGGAAATAGTCCATTACAAGGGTGCAAGCGGCGGGAAGAGAAATCCCAGAACAATATATGAGTTCTATAGAGCGATGTACTTATTCTATAAAAAACATTATGAGTCCCAATATTCTTTTATCGTAACGGGTATAATCTATTTTGGAATAGGTATGAAACTTATATTAAGTTTGGTAATGAACCAATTAAAGGGTCATAGGAGGAATTCCATATGATAAAGAGTCGGCAGAAGTTTCTGAATACGGTTATTGTATTGATTGACTGTGCAGTTGTTGCTTTAGCATTGATTCTGGCTTGGGAAATCAGATTTAACTCTGGTATTTTTAATACTTCCGAAGGCCACCTGGATTTCATGACTTATATGGTTCCTCTGGTCGTGGTCATACCGCTATTTATTTTCATATATAATTCCGTAGGTCTCTACGCTCCTCACAGGGTAAAGAAATTATCGCAGGAAGTATTTTCGATATTTAAGGCCAATATTATCGGGATATTGATACTTACTAATATTTTGTTCATAGTAAAGCAGGTGCATTATTCAAGATATGTATTGCTGCTTTTTGGACTTTTGAGCGTAGTGTTAAGCACCGCTGAAAGGGCACTTCTTAGGGGTTCTTTAAGAAAATTGCGTGAAAGCGGCTATAATATCAAGCATATAGTGATAATTGGTGCAGGAGATCTAGGTCTCAGTTTTGCCCATAAGTTAGAGCAGAATAAACATCTTGGATATAATATAATTGGATTCCTGGATGATGATAAAAAGGAAGGGTACAAAATACTAGGAGCTAATGTAATCGGGAAAATAGATGAGCTTGATAAGATAGTGAAAGAAAATGACCTGGATGAAGTTATTATAGCTATACCCTTAAAGCAATATGAACGACTTCATGAAATAATAAAAGCCTGCGAAAAACTTGGTGTGAAGGCTCAGATAATACCAGACTATTATAAATATCTACCTGCCCGGCCTTATATTGATCAACTGGATGATTTACCGATCATTAATATCAGGTATGTGCCCTTGGATGATGCCTTCAACAAGCTTATAAAAAGGTCTATGGATATTATAATTGCATTAATAGCGATAATAATAGTATCTCCCATATTGGTAATAACTGCACTCTTAATAAAGCTGACTTCCCCAGGTCCCGTGATATTTCAGCAAACCAGGGTGGGTATGCACAGGCGTGAATTTGAGATATACAAGTTCAGGAGCATGAGGGTGCAAGTCGAAGAGGAAGAGGTATCGCAGTGGACTACGAAAAGTGATCCGAGAAAGACCAAGCTTGGGGAATTCATAAGAAGGACAAGTATTGACGAGCTTCCGCAATTGTTTAATGTCCTGAAGGGCGATATGAGTATCATTGGCCCAAGACCTGAGAGACCATTCTTTGTAGACAAGTTTAAAGAAGAGATACCGAAGTATATGATCAAGCATCATGTAAGGCCAGGTATATCAGGCTGGGCACAGGTTAACGGCTTCAGGGGGGATACCTCCATTAAAGCGCGTATAGAGCATGATATATACTATATAGAAAATTGGACTATATGGTTGGATATAAGAATCATACTACTGACATTTTTCAAAGGGTTCATTAATAGGAATGCTTATTAGAATAGATTTAGAGAACAATAAAAGGAGTGCATTGTGCACTCCTTTAAGTTGCTTAAGATTCTATTTTTCTTGTAGGTAGCTATACTGCGTCAAAGCGAGATATTGATCATTAAGAGAAATCATTGTTGTGTTAAGCTTATTCTCTAAATCCCTTAAATCGGATTCGCTATTATCAAAAGCAATTTTAGATATCAGTCCTAGTTCTAATCTTATTTTATCCTGCTCAACTGTTGTTTTTGTGTCATCTACATTTTTCTGAAGAGATTCTATTGCCTCTAGCGTCGTGTTTATACCTGTGTAGAGAGAATTCAATGTTACGTCAAGTTCTTTTTCTGCTTCATCGAACTTGTATTTGGCTTTATCATAATCTCTGTTTGCCTTTTCGAGAAGATCATTCAGATCTTTTATAATCAGTCTGGTTTTACTAGGATTTCTTTTATAGTAGTAATCATACTTTTCCTGGGTCAAGTCCTGCTTGTATTCTGCTATTTCGAGAGATTCTTTGAGTAGATAAAGACCTTCACTATTTTTAATATAATCTTCTTTAATTTTGTTAAGGTCTAGAGATTTGACATCCGGTGTATTAATTGTCATATCTATTTCAGTATTAAATACATCCAGGGTTTTTCCAATATTCCTGCTTAGTGTTGACATTGAATTTTGAAGTTCAGAAAATGCTTTGTTATATTCTGTTTGTGAAGCTGTGTATGCGTTTTCAATTTGCGAAAGTCCGTTCTTTGTAATAAGACCTTGCTCAAACTTAATTTTTGCTACATCTAAATTTTTCTTTGCAGTGTCTATAGCTCTTTTTTTATCATCAAGAGTGTAGTTTGCTTTCATGACACCATAATAAGACGTAGTTACATTGTAATCAGACAATCTCTTGAGATCATTTCTCGTAAATACTTCCTGTCTTACTGCAAAGGCTGCATTCTCAATTGCCATCTTTCTGCCAACTTCTGCAGCGGCTCTATCAGAAACTGATTTATAGGAGGTATTATCAGATTTTGAATTATCATCATATACTTCTTCATAATCATCTGATTTTTGCTGTATGTAGCTTTGCTGAAGCTTGAACTGGACATCATTATCCAGCGCTATTCTCTTTGCTTCTTCAAGAGTCAATACTGTTTTCCCACCCGGATCCCCCACAACAGTAAGGGTAGATAAAAGCATTACTGTACATAATGTTAGTGCTAATGCCTTGCACAGTTTTTTCATTCTTAGTTCCTCCGTTTCTAATATGCATCTACAATATATACGTGTCGATGCCTTGAAATGTTTCATTTAGGTTATAAGATTCTTCACTCCGCTCAGAATGACATGAATTATATATTTGGTGTTATTTTGCAGCTACTGCACAGGTGTATCTCTATTATAGCACTAAGCGAACAATAATCAAACGAGGGCAATAACTGTATTTTCAAGAGAAATGTTGGAATTGGCTTATTTGACGCAATTATTCAACCCCATTTCATGTTTGCATGTTTACTTATACTGGTATAAAATATTTAATATAGGAATTTAAAGGGGGTTAAGAAGAATCTTCAAATTATTATGGTAAAGCTGGAACAAATAAGGAAGTTTTTGCTTCTAATATGTATGTTGACTGTAATAGTATGATTATAAGGTTATGAGGAGGTAAGTTATGAAAAAGCAAAAGATGTTAGCTGTACTAATGGCAGCAATTATTATGATAGCTTCAATGCCGGGGTTATCTGTGCAGGCAGACAGTATCGGCAAGGAAGCTCAGGCCTGTAAGGAGTTGGGGATCCTCATAGGAGCGGATGAGGGAGTTACATCCCAATATTTATCCACTGCACCCACAAGGATACAGGCGTATATAATTTCACTTAGGCTCAAGGGGCTATACAATGAGGCTGGCGCGTATGAGAGCAGTGCGAACTTTAAGGATGCTGCATTGGCAGGCTGGGCAAAGAATTATCTCGCTTACGCCAAGAACAAGCCTGAGCTAGGCTGGGGTGGGTATCCCGATGGAAGCTTTGCTCCTGCAGATAAGATAAGTGGACAAGCTTTTTATAAAGTTATGCTAGAGACTCTAGGGTATAAGCAGGGATTGGATTTTACATATCCCGAGACTCTGGAATTTGCTGAGGAAATAGGTCTTGTAAGCAATGCGGATACTATAGCCAAGATAAAGTCTTTTACAGTAAATGACATCGCAAAGGGCATATACAGCGCACTCAATACCAAGCCGGCAGACTCTTCCAAGAAGCTTATAAGCGTCATGGTGGAGAAGAATATTATTGCGTCAGATAAGGCCGTTGCTGCAGGGTTTACCCTTGAAACAAAGGAAGCCAAGGTTACACGTTTTAGTGTTGTGTCAAACAGCAGGATAGAGCTGGAGTTTGATAAAGAAATACTGCTGCAGAAGGGTGATATAGAGGTATCGCAGCTGGGGGGCAGTGCTAGATTATCGGTCTTGTCCGTAGCGTCTGAGGGTAAGACTGCTGTGGTTACTACTACTGAGGCTAAACCCTTCAATGCTTATGAAATCACTATCAACACCTTAATACCTACAAATAGTATGGTGATTAAGGGATATAAGAATAAATTCGTAGCAATGCCTAAGGATATTACAAAACCTACTGCAAAGCATGAATTGCTTGGAAGAAATGAGATACTGGTTACTTTCAATGAAGAAGTGGACAAGAACACAGCGGAGAACCTTTCAAACTATGAAATAGAGGAAAATGTAGTAGTACTAAGCGCAGAATTAGGAGAGTCTAATAAATCAGTGCTGTTAAGGACAACAGATATGTCGAGGTTTTATAGACTGACTATAAAGAATGTTACTGATGTATCTGGGAACAAGATGACTGATTATAGTGCGCTGTTTGACGGAGCCAAAAGTGATACGCAGGGACCATTAATAACCTCTGTAAAATCAGAGAACAGTGCAACAATACTTATATCCTTCAATGAAAGGCTGGACGGCCAGACTGCGGAAGATATGGATAATTATGATATTAATAATGATATTTCTATTATCAGCGCAAAACTGGACGACAGCAGAAAACAGGTAACACTTACTACAACCGTTCAAAAATCGGGAGTGAATAAGCTGATAGTACAGAATATAACCGATGCATGGGGCAATGCAATGAACAGGAAGGAATACAACTTTGTCGGCGATACTTCTAAGCCCACAGCCACGGTATTAGCAATTTCAAACAATGAGGTTATGGTTACCTTTAATAAGGCTATGAGTAAGGAATCTGTAGAAGATATAGACAACTATTCCATAAACAAGGATCTGGACATAAAAGATGCAGTGATTGATGGGACAGGCAAATCGGTAACGCTTATTACTTCAAACCAAACCCTTAAGGAACTTTATACACTAACTATTACAGGGGTAACTGACTTGTGGGGTAACGAAATCGATACATATACCAAAAACTTCGGAGGTATGCCTGCTAATAATAGGGAGCTGAGCTATACAGTAAAAAGTAATGGTAACAGCTTAACAATTAACTACAACAATAGAGTGGATAAAGTGACTGCCGAGAATGTATTCAACTATTATCTGGATGCTGCGCTTGGATACGCTGCAAAGGCCACTTTGGATGAAGCGGATGGACGTACAGTTACACTGTTGACAGCCAATCAGACTAGTGGAAAGGTCTATACTATTGAAATAAAGGATGTAAAGGATATATTCGGGAGAAAAATCAGTACTGAAGAAAAGATATCCACTAAGAAATTTGCAGGTATCAATTTGAGCGACGAAGATAACTCAAACGGCGAACTTAACCTGGAAGCAGTTGTTACAGTAGATGTAAACACTATTGATTTGATGTTCAGTGATGATATATCAGCAGAAGAGCTGGCTGAAATGAAGGTTGAGGTTGATGTGCCTGAAGAATACAATCACACTCTCCCCTCAAGCTTAACCTACTATAAGTATTTTGTAGGGGAAGAAAAGAATGTAAGAGTGCAGTTTAAGACAAGCAGCTCATCAAACCCTGAACTGTTTAAGGCGGGCAACATATATGAGGTTGAAGTAAAGGACATAGACAGACTCAATAGTGAAGACGATGCAAATATAACTATGTTTGCCGGTACCAGCAATCCTAATGAGGCACCTGAAGTGCTGGAGGTTGAGGCAATTAACAGTACCGCAGTAGAGGTTATCTTCAGTGAACCGGTAAAGGGCCTAAGCAAAGCACAGTTTGAGATAAAGAACAGTATTACTATCAGCGGGCTCTCAGTAGAAGACGATGATACTATAACAGATACAGTAACCCTTTATCTTAGCAGTAGTACAGAGTTGAAGGACAATGTTGAATACAAGCTTTATGTGAAGACAGGTATAAAGGATGCAGCAGGGCTTGTTTCAATAAACAACTCAAGTTCCTCTACCAGCAGCTATATTGAATTTGATGGAAACGATGAGGAGAATGAGCCGCCATTTGTGGATGATGATGTAGAAGTGCTCGACACACATACAATACAGTTCATATTTAACGAGCCAATAAAGAGCATAACAAATAGTTCATTCTCAGTAAAAAAGGTATCGGGAAGCAGTTCTACCAGCTTCAACGTATCCAAAGCGATTCTTGGAGAAGATGGAAAGACTGTAACTGTATATCTGAATACAAAGTACGCAGGCTTTGATAGTGACGATGAGTATGAGCTTAGTATCAGCAGTTCAGTAAGCGATTTGCAGAACATGTCACTTGATACTGATGATAGAAAAGTAGAATTTGACGGAGTTGACAATGAGCCTGAGGAGCTTGAAATCATAGCAAGCTATGTAAGCAATGACAACAAGCAGATCATATTAATCACAAACCGCGAGCTTAATATCACAAGCCTGGATGTCGATGACTTTAAGTTTACTGGTGCAGGCTACTATGGAAGCTCTTCAGATGTTGTCGAATACGATGACAAAACCATTAGAATAGAGCTTCGAAATGAATTGGATAGTGAAGAGACATTGACTATCGAAATAACAGAAGACGGTAGAGACAAAATAAAGGACTTCAACAATCAGGAACTGACTACTGAAGAGGTTGAAGTGGAGACCAACTAAGATAAGATTCTTCGCTGCACTCAGAATGACAATGCCTGCCGAACTCGGCAGGCATTGTCATTCTGAACATAGTGAAGAATCTTATTCGTATCTTAAAGCTTCTATCGGATCAAGCTTTGCAGCTTTGTTCGCAGGATACAGTCCGAAGAATATACCTACTGCTGAGGAGAAGCCGAAAGCCAATAGTATTACTCCGGGTGATACACCAAGAGGTATATTTATTGCTTTGCCAACAACGAAGCCCAAGAGTATGCCCAGCGTCATTCCTATTGTCCCGCCGATAAGGCAGAGTATAAGGGACTCAGTGAGGAACTGGAGCATAATGTCCTTGTTCTTGGCGCCCAGCGCCTTTCTGATACCTATTTCTCTGGTTCTTTCCGTTACAGATACCAACATAATATTCATAACTCCTATGCCGCCTACTATAAGCGAGATACCTGCAATTGCCCCTATTACCATTGTAAATATATTAAGTACATTGTTTAACATATCCAGCTGCTTGAAGCCTTCTTCGGCAGCATATTTCCCTTCGTTTCTGTGGGATTGTTCAAGCAAACGCACTATCTTAGTGGCTATTTCTTTTGAGTTATCCATGCTGGTCAGCATAACTGAGAAAAATGTAATTTTTGAATCCGGAAGAACTCTTTCGCTTATGGTAATCGGCGTATAGCCTGTGCCGGGATAGTTGTCTCCGAACATTGCTGCCATACCGCCGCTGGCACTTTCAGTTACACCTATTACCGTCAAGTTGGTATTATTATCTCTGACAGTTACCTTGACCTTTTCTCCTATTGCTTTCTCTGGATTCTTAAAGAGTTTTGTAGCTGTAATTTCATCAATGACTATAACGTTTCTTGCAGTTTCGACATCGCGTTCATTCAGGAACCTGCCTGCCAGCATATCTACAGGCATTAACTTATCAAAGTCCTGGGTTACACCATCGATTTCAGCAAATTTCGTATCCTTTTCTGTCTTTATATTCCCCATGTCGCCTGCAGCAGGTACTACAGAGGTGACTTCAGGGATTTTCGCTTTTATAAGCTCAGCATCCTTAAGTGTGAGGTAATCTCTATCCTCGATATCATTATTTGTTGATTTGACATTAATATTAATTACATTGGTGCCCATATCGTCAAATTCACCTACTATGGCCTGTTTGCCGCCCTGGCCTATTGACACTATGGTTATAACTGATGAAATACCTATTATTATACCAAGCATAGTAAGGAAGGAACGCATTTTATTCGATCTAACGCTTTGGAGGGCTGAGATGAAGCTTTCCATTAGGTTCATGCTGTTATCCCTCCTCTGATTATTCTGTTCTCTACCTGTTTGTCGGATATGATGCTGCCATCCCTGAATACCACAGCTCTCTTGGTATGCTGTGCTATATCCTGCTCGTGAGTTACCATTACTATAGTAACACCCTCGTTGTTCAGTCCTTCAAATATACCCATTATTTCTTCGCTGGACTTCGTGTCCAGGTTTCCTGTAGGTTCGTCAGCCAGTATTATTGCCGGGTCGTTTACAAGAGATCTTGCAATGGCAACTCTTTGCTTCTGACCGCCGGAAAGCTCATTAGGCCTGTGATGCATTCTATCACCTAAGCCTACTCTCTCGAGGGCAGCTTTTGCTTTCTTTACTCTTTCAGCACTCGGCATACCTGCATAAACCATTGGAAGCTCTACGTTTCCTAATGCTGTTAGCCTTGGAAGCAGGTTAAAGGCCTGAAATACAAAGCCTATCTTTTTATTTCTTATTGCTGCAAGCTCGTTGCCATTAAGAGTGGAGACATCCACATCATCCAGTATATATTTGCCGTCTGTCAGCCTATCGAGACATCCAAGGATGTTCATTAGTGTTGACTTGCCGGAGCCGGAGGCACCCATTACAGCCACATACTCGTTTTTTTCTATTTCAAGGTTTATCTCCTTTAAAGCTTCAACCTGTATTACACCTGTATCATAAATCTTCTTAAGGTTCTCAACTCTTATTATCACTATTTTTACCCCCTGACTGCTTAACCGGGTCTCCGTCCTTAAGTGTCGTAGGTGGGTTCTTTATATACTGGTCACCTACTTTTATACCCTCTAATATTTGTACGTCGAAATCTGTCTCAAGGCCTGTCTTTACAAACCTTTGCACTGCTTTGTTCTTTTCAACTGTAAAGATATATTTTTTGCCATCCTTATCCTCGAGAACGGATTCAAAGCTGACTGCTACAGCGTCCAGGCTCTCCTTAAGTGTAATGTCTATATCAGCTTCATAGCCGACTTTAACTTTTTCATCTGGATTGTCGAGTGTCACTTCAAGTTCAACCTTCGGTTCCTTGTTAGTCCCTTCCAAAGTTATGACTGCTGCATCTCCTATGTCTGTTACCGTACCTGTATACTCTTTATCTATGCCTTTTACTTTGATAACGGCCTTTTGACCCTCAACTACGCTTACTGCATCATACTGGCTTACCTGGATCTTTACTTTATATTGTGAAAGGTCATATATCTTTACGGTACTGTTTTCCATAGTAGGGTACTGGTTGTTTTGCACATCTAGCTGCACTACCTTGCCGTTTATACTGGATTTAATAGTGCTTTTTTCGATTTTATCCTTAATATTTGCTATATCAGCCTTTGAATCTTCTACTTGGCTTCTTTTCTCTTTAATCTGATCGCTATTGCTAGTACCGAAGTCTTTTAAAGAGGTCTTGGCATTATCAAGCTGCATCGTAGATAGTTCCATTTTATTTTTGAATTCATTCATTGTTTTAAGTGATGTTTCAAAGTCTTCTTTAGAGACTGCTCCGCTTTCGTAGAGCACACTATCCTGGTCATATTTTCTCTTTGCTTGATTGTAGTTGGTTTCTGCGCTGGCAAGCTCTATCTCAGCTGTTCTTACTGCATTCTCAAGAGTTTTTTTGTTGTTTTTGCTGCCGCTGGTCAAAAGCCTCTGAAGGTCAAGATTTGAAAGCTCCAATGCCAATTCATACTTCTTCAACTGATATTCACTGTCTGTGGAGTCTACTCTAAGTACTGCGTCACCGGCTTTAACATCCGCACCCTCTTGCACATATATCTCAAGGACTTTTTGTTGAGTCGGCAGTGAAATTTCCTCTTTGCCTGCAGCTTCGATGTTGCCTGTTACTGAGATTGTCTGAGAAAGATTTTTCGTTTCTATCTTACCAATATCTACCTCTTTCACCTTGTCTTTGCCTGAAGTTATTATCCTTACAGCACCTAAAACTACTACTATAAGCACAATAGATGCTATGATAATCAATTTTTTTCTGTCCTTCATTTTTATTCTCCCTTCTATGCATTTCGCGAAAAACATTTTAAATTCTTAATTCAAATTTCGCGTAAATGTTTCCTTTTCTCTCTACACATATTCTATACGTATAAAAAGCAAAAAAGTTTTATAAAATTTCTATAAGATAAAATAAAAAAAATACGAGCGGCTCGAACATACTATATCATTATATAGCTTATGAGTATGGCACACAAGGCACATTATGTAAATCTGAATTGCAAGTTTTTGGATAGTATTATACAATAGTAGTATGGAATGCCATATTGAACGCACAAAAGTATTCCTGTTGGGTAGTGTGCGAATTCAATAACAGCTAAGGAAACTTTTTGCGAAATCTGAATGAACAATACTAAGGATATTTCGCAAAACGTATGGGAGGTGGTAAAGCTGTTCAAACTTAACTTTGAAAAAACGGCAATATTTGTGTTAATACTGATTTTGTGTATTTCTACGGCTAATATTTACAGCCAGTTCATCAGTACGTTTATAGATCGTAGAGATAAAAATGAGATTCACACAAGTATTACCCCAAATTTCAGCTTTCCCGGAATGCTCTTAAAGGTTGACCAGCTATATAAGGAGAGCATGTATAAGGAGGCTCAGAATGAATATCTTAAGCTTACGAGCAAACCCGATCTGAGCCCCCAGCAGAAGGCTACAGTCTATTTTAAGTTGGGAGTATGCAACTACAAGCTTGAGGAATATGACAAGGCCAGAGACAGTTTTTTGAAAGCTGCTGAATATAATTCCAATGATCCAGTTGCTTATAATAATGCTGCTGTATGCTCCTTCTACCTCAATGAAATGGGAAAGGCTGAGGAGCTCCAGAAGAGGGCAATTGCAACTCTTCAAGTTGTTGAATATTACTATAATCTTGCAAGAATATATGAAGCTTCGGGACGATATATCGACGCTGCAAAATACTATACCGCAGTGGTCAGGGGAGAAGAGAACATAACCATTGATGATAGTATTGATCCAGTCCGAATTAAAAACAAGCTAATGAAGCTTTTGTCAGATTTGAGCAATGCAGAAGAGTTTTCCAAAGATTTGATGATTGCACTTAGGCTTAAGGATACAAGAGAAGTGTTCGTTATAGCTGATACTGATATGGACATAAAGGATAAGAATTTTCAATGGCGTATACAAAACGAAAATGGGATAAATAAGCTTTATTGCTCTTATGATAGAGAAAAGTCAGATCCATATAATCTAATTGACTCTCTGCAATGGACCGTAAGTAGTGGCGGAAGGGCAGTCTTCACTGGTAAAAAAGATGACTTCTCACTTTCACTTGGTGCGGGAGATAACTACATTGTATATCTTGATATTGATTATGACAGTAATAGGCAAGCAAGAAGCTATGTAGATGTAACTAGAAACAATGGCATGTATTCCAACCCAACCACGAATCCCTCAAATGCGAAATGCAAATATTATGAGTTTGCAGCATATGAACAGGTTTTCGAAAAGAATTTCAAAATCAGCAGTAATGGGTATGTTGACAGGTTCAATGCAAAGTGGGGCAAGGACAACATCGAGACAAAGGTTATGGATAAGGATTTCATAGATGCTCAAAGTGCCTTGTATATTAAGAATACCACAGGTAAAAATGCAGGAATATGGGCGGACTTATCCTCGTTGCTAAATGACAAGCAGTTGAAAGGCAGGACAATAGGTATTAAGTTTTATGCCAGGAAGATTTCAAGCAATGCGGATTTGGATGTGAGTATTAGAACCAAAACCGGAAAGGTATATAATAAGAACACACCCAGAGAATATGAACTCGATTATAAGTGGAAACGGTTTGGTGTTGATGTGCTGATACCAGAAAATGCAGATGGTTTGACTATAAGTTTCAGGACAAACCCTGGAGAAGAAATTAAAATTGATGGTTTTATTATCAGTATAGTGAGATAAAAAAAGGATGAGCAATTGCTCATCCTTTTCATTTTGTTAAATTATTGAACGTCAGCTAAGTCAGTGTGGAGGAAGAAGAGAACTACTGAACCTCTTACTACAACTATATCAGATACACCGTCAATTCCTGATATCTTAGCTTCTTTATTAGCGTCTACTATTGCTCCGGTTCTTGTACCGTCAGCTTCTGTAACTACTACTATGTCGCCTGCTTTTATGTCTTCATAATCGAAGAAGAAGTCAGTTCCATCTTTGTCGATGTCAATATCATCTTCAACGATACCCTTGAATGTATACTTGAGGCCGCCTGTTACTGTTACAGTATAATTTTCACCAGCAGCCAATACAGCTGTAGGTATAGCATATTCAGTTCCGCCTATAGTTACATCTGTTGTATTGCTGTAAACTGCGAATTCTGATTCATTCTGATCTGCTGCATCGATAGCTTTAATGCTGAAGCCTGTGTTTGTTGTGCCATAAGTTACGCCTGTTACTGTAGTTACGTCTTCGTTAGTGTATACTTTGAATGTAGCACCGTTAACAACCTTTACGCCTGTTACGTAGTTGCCGATTCCTACTACATCAGTACCAACAAAGTCATATACTTCTTCATTGAGTTCTGCATCCATCTTGTTTCCTGCTATGTCTTTAGGCATTTCTTTTACAATTAAAGTATATACGTTATCGGATTCGAGTATCTTGCCACTTGCAAGTGTTATTGTTACTTTATTGTCCTTCAATCCGAATGTGTTTGAAACACTTACTGACTGTGTATCACCATCTTCATCTTCGTAAGATATTGCCCACTTACCTGCAGTTGACATGTTCTCGTTGAATTTAACTTCTATTGTTGTTCTGTTTATTGCTTTTACAGAGTCAATAAATGGAGCGTCTTCATCTTCGAGTTCTGCCTGGAGGTATGTTACTGCATTATTGTTTTCTTCGTCAGAATCTACAACTGTTTCACCATGGAAACCAGCAAGCTTATCGGTTAATACGAGGAAGTACTCTTCGTCAACTTCCATTTCGTCATCTGCTGTCAAAGTAACTAATGTCTTGTCATCATCGTCTACTTCGATTGTGAAGTCAATTCCGTTGTCGGATACTTCGTCGTTAGCTGGGTTGATAAGTTCAACTTTTCCGCTGAACTGAAGTTCGAATGTGTAAACATCTGTCTGATCCCATGTATCTAATTCGATATCATCAGCAGCTTCTGTTGTTGATGAGAATTCGATGCCGTCAGTGTCTACATCTGCTTTGTTTCCAGCCACGTCAGTTGCAGTTGTACCAACAAGTAGTACATCTTCATCATCACCAAATGCAGGTACTGTGAATTCAAGAACTGTATCATCTTCGTTAGATGATACTGCATATACTCCTGTCACATTAGCACCGGATCCGTTGCCATCTACGTCTATCTCTATTGTTGGGTTTGAGTCAACATCTATCGGTTCGCTGAATGTTACAACTACTATTGTGCTAGCAGTAGCTTCTACATCTTCAACTTCTGGAGCGTCTACGTCGTTATCAGTTGATGCTACAACTATATCTGCAGTTACATCAACAAGTACATTACCAGCTATGTCCTTAACTCCATTAATTGTCAATTCATATTCTGTGTTTCCATTCATTTCTTCTGTTGTGAGTGTCACTGTCTTTGCATCTGCATTATATTTAGCTTCGCTTGGAGTTCCGATGTTGCCGTCGATCGCGTAGTTAACTACGTCTTCAGCTGAAGCTTCATCTAGTTCTTTGCTGAATGTTACTACAATTTCTGTGTTGCTCTTAGTTACAACATTTTCTATTGTAGCAACCATGTTAACATCTTCTTTATCAAATGTTTCCTGATCATCTTCTGGCTTAGCCATTGTATTGCCATATTCGTCAGCTATGTTTTCAACGGTAAGCTCGTATCTGCTGTCGGCACCGAGCTTGCTTACTGTAAGTCTTACTATGTCATTCTTTGCATTATCTGAATCTTTAAGTTCTGCTTTTTCAACAACTATGTCATTATCGATTGAGTAGTTGTTTATGTCAAGAACTGAAGTAGCATCTATTCTGCTGTCATCGCTAAATTCAACTTCTATTATTGTGCTGGAAACATAAGTCATTCCTTCGAGTTCAGGAGCGTCTGTATCAGCTTCTGCACCGTAGAGGTTTATAGTTGTTTCTTTAGCCATCTTGTTTGCAAGTACTGAAGTATCAACTATGTTATTAACATGGAGTTCATACTTCTGGTTTTTCTTCTGTGCAGCTGTTGTAAGTTCTACTACCTTCATATCGTCATCAGCATCTTCTACTAATTTAGCTGATAATATTTCAAGTGTATCTGTAGTATTTCCTACTTCAAGCTTGTAGTTGGCTACGTTTTCTGCACTTTCCTTTGTTATTTCGTTATCATCAACGAATGTAACAATTATTCTAGTGTTAGTATCAACGAAAGTAGCGTCATTTGCTGTGTCAACTACTGGAGCCTTCTTGTCAGCCTTGGCAACGAAGCTCATGCTGTCAGACTTCATTACTACACCGTCAATGCTCTTAACGTTTGTTACTACTACTTTGTAAGTTCTGTTTGTAACAAGACCCTTTGTAACAAGTTCTACTGAGTCTCTGTCAGAATCATCTTCCCAGTTTACGCTTTCAATTGTTACGCCTTCGATTGAATAGTTAGCTTTATCAAGAGCTGTTGCAAGGTCCATACCAGTTGTAAATGTTAATACTACTCTTTCTGTATCAGTACCTTTTACAGTGTCGATTTCTGGAACTTCTGTGCTTTTTGAAACACCTGCGAAGTTAATTGATACTGTTCCAACTGTCATTTTGTAAGCTGTACCAGCTGTCTGAGCTGCTGTTTCAAGAACTACCTGCTTAGTTCCATCAAGAACTGCTGATTTAACTTCAAGTGCAGTTGTTGTACCGTTAACAACGATTTTGTAGTTTGCTGCGTTTTCAGCAAATGCTTTTGCAACTGCTGAATCAAATTCAACTAATACTTTGTTGTTTCCGAGAACTTTTACTTCTTCTACTTTAGCTGTAGTTGAAGCTTCATATAAACCAGCTGCTATAGCTGCGTCTTTGTTTATCATTCCTGCATCAACCATTGCAGTTGCAAGAGTTGTTGTTGTTTCTTTTACGTTTGTCTTTAAAGCTTCAATTGTAGCAATTGCTACGTCGTTGTTTGTGAACTTAGTTACGTCAGCAACTTTTACAAGACCCTTTGAAGCTGCAAATGTCATAACGTCTGACCAAGAGAAGTCTCCAACTACTTCAGTAGTTGTCTGCTTGTAACCGAGAGCTTCAAGCATTACCTTGTAGTACTGGTTAACTGTGATTGTTTCTAATGGATTGAACTTTCCAGCATCTGCACCAACCCAACCGAGCTGTGGATTAGCTTTGAGGTAAGCCATTATTGCTTTACCCTGAGTCCAAGTCATTGTGCCAGCGTCTGCGAAGTTTGCTGCACCTGTGAATGCCATTGCTTCGTCTTCAAGACCCTTAAGTCTTAAGAACATTATAGCTGCCTGCATTCTTGTTGTTTCTTTTGCGAGGTATTCAGGTGTTACACCAGTTGAATTATCACCCTGAAGAACTCCCATAGTCTTAAGTGCTGCTGCATCTGCGCCGATTGCTGCTGAAGTAGTAGCTGTTGTATCAGCGAATGCTGTTGTCATTGATGAGAATATCATCGCAAACGCTAACACAAGAGCAAGTATCTTCTTATTATTCATACGTGTAGTTTCCTCCTTATAGATCTTTTTAGTTTGGTAATAGTTATTTGTGCAAGTACCAGTTTGTTGTTGATCAACTATTCTACGTGAACCTATACTATGCACCCCCTTTCCAGGCTGTAAGAAAAATTGATTTAAATCATCTCTGGTTAACATAATTCTACACAGTATTCGCTTTTCCTTCTTGTGTAACAGTATTGTAATCAAGTGTAATATGCGTGTAATAAAAGTATTAGCGAAGCTGCAACAAGAATTATGTATAATGATTATGTCAACCAGTGAGTTCAAAATTATACGTCATATCTTTTCTGTCTTGCTGCACCTATTTGACGCATGAACCAACTAAGAAGTTTCATTACAGTTTTGTGACAGAGGCTGGTCCCATTTTGAACAATAGCTGTTGCTTTAAACTGATGATCCTCCGATACTTACTTATGTCATTCTGAGCTTGCGAAGAATCTTAGATCCTTCACTACATACAGAATGTATTTTTTTTGCTGCAATTTCCTTTTCAAGCAGGATTTGTGCAACTTCTACAGAATATATTCTGTATTAACGTGTAAAATAAAAGGAGGATACAGATGAGGAAATTTAAAACATTAAAAGCAGCAGTCATTTCGTTCGCACTACTATTCACAGTTACCGGTGTTGCTTATGCGGATAACAATACTTCAAACTTTACCGATATAGATAATAGTTGGGCTAAACAGCATATCATAAACGTATGCAGCAAGGGCTTGATGGGAGGCGCTACAGCAACCCAGTTCAAGCCGGGTGATAACATTAAGAACTATGACGCATTAGTAAGTATATCACGTATGATTCGCCGGGAAAATGATATAAATCTGGAACAATTGGAGGGAAAATACCAAGTAAATGTTATTGAAAAGTTCAAGGTTCCGGATTATGCAAGGGAAGATATACTTTTCTGTTTGGGACAGGGTATTATTTCTGATTTTGATGTAAGTGCTTTCGCCGGAAATCCATATGCTACAAAGAAGGATGTTGCAAAGTATCTCGGATTGGCATTCGGGGTGACGGTAAAGAAGGATGCACCTCCTGTTGTACTCGCATTTAAGGATTCCATGTATATTCCTACTATGTATAAGCCTTATGTGGAGTTTTTGATTAAGAATGGTATTGTAAATGCCAGCGGCGATGTAAACGGCAAATTCAATCCTGATAGCTTTATAGACAGAGCAGCCTTTGCAAAAATGCTGGATACTTCAAACTCTGCGTATGAAAAAAAGCTCGGACTGGGCACTGCGACTACAGACAGTAGCAACGCCGATACAACAGTACCGGATACCAATACTGACTTAGAAGATGTGTTGCCGGACACAATTGTTTCGACACCTCCTGTTATAGTTGATGATGGTGCAAAGGCAGATGTAACTGCTTATATAGATGAAGTAATTGCTGAGTATGGTAATCTGGCGGTGTTTGTTGGAACAGAGAGAAAAATATATAAAGTAGCTGATAATGCTGCATGTACAATAGATGATGCTGCAAGTGGATATTGGAAGCTCAAGAAAAGCGACATGGTTAAGCTTTACCTTGAAAACGGCAAGATTATAAAAATCGTTGGTGAAAGCAAAGTCAGAAAGACAATGGGTAAACTTGTGGGTATAGAATCCACAGATAAGACCACACTGAAAATAGAGACACTCGCAGGTGGAACAAAGAGCTACATAGTAACCGCAAAGACTATAGTTATAAAAGACGGAAAGAGTGCGTTATGGCAGGAGCTTAAAGAGGGCAACGCTTTAGTAATTACTACCTCCTACGATGAGCTGATAGAGATTAATGCAGACGGAGTAAAAAGCACCGACAAGGGTGTGATTGAGTCTGTAGTGTATAGTAGGATGGCCCCGCCCAAAGTTGTAATAACAGAACCGGATGGAAGTCAGAACACATATTATGCAAGCAAGAGCATAGAAATAGCGGGGGCGGACAACGATGTATATTCCTTAAGGCCTGGCATGCAGATAGAGGTAAGCTTGCTGGACGATGAGATAAGCAAGATTGAAGTTATAAATGAAAGCGCCTCTGTCCTGGTAGAGCTTAAAGGTGTAATAAAGAGCATAGATGTTGATTCCAAGCTTGTAGTTGTAGAAGTATATGACAGCAACATTAATAAATATGTTGATAAGAAGGTTTACACAACTGTCGAGACCAAGATTGCCGATGTAGACTTCAACTTACTCGGGTTAAGCAGCTTGAAGATTAATCAGATTGTAAGCATAAGGGGTACCGGAAGTGTAGACGGCGTGTTTGCAAAAACAATACAGTTGATGAATTAGGCAGTGTAGGGGCGAACAGTGTTCGCCCTTTATCTTTGGTAAGGGCGGGATATTAATGAACAGAAAACTTATTTCAATAGTAGTTCCCATGTATTATGAAGAAAAGGTGGCAGAAGAGTGCTACAAGCGTCTAAAAAGTGTGATGGACGGCTGTGGCTATGAATATGAGCTGGTTTTTGTAAATGACGGCAGCAGGGACGGAACTCCGGACATACTTGAGAGGATAGCAGTCAATGACAGAAATGTAAAAGTGCTTGGCTTTTCAAGGAATTTCGGACATCAAGTGGCTGTCACGGCAGGTATAGATAAAGCCAGGGGCAATGCCATCATAATAATTGATGCAGATCTGCAGGATCCTCCGGAGCTTATTCCGGAAATGCTCAAGCTTTGGGAGCAGGGCTATGAAGTGGTCTATGCCAAAAGAAAAAGGAGAAAAGGGGAAAGCCTATTCAAAAGAACAACAGCCAGGATATTTTATATAGTGCTGGATAAGCTCTCGGATACCAGAATACCTCTCGACACAGGAGACTTCAGGCTTATTGATGCAAAAGTGGCGGATGAGCTTAGAAGGATGCGGGAGAAAAACAGGTTCCTGCGAGGCATGGTCAGCTGGATTGGCTTCAAGCAGACACCTATTGAATATGAAAGAGAAGAAAGATTTGCAGGAGAAACCAAGTATCCTCTGAAGAAAATGGTAAAGCTCGCGTTGGACGGCATCATTTCCTTTTCCTCGAAACCTCTCAAACTGTCACAGTATTTAGGCTTTTTTGCAGTTGTTTGTGCTATGGTGATATTTATATATTCACTTGTATATAGGCTGGTAGGCGGGAAAAATCTCGTGACCGGCTGGGCATCAATTATGACTACCGTGGCTTTTCTCGGAGGAGTGCAGCTTATTTCCATTGGCATATTGGGAGAATACATAGGCAGGATGTACGAGGAGAGCAAAGGTAGACCGTTATATATAATAGAAAAGGAAATCAATTTTGATGATGAGGAACAGTAAAAAATTATTGACTACTGGGTTGAGCATAGCTCTTGCGACAGCGCTTATGTACTATCTGCTTTCAAAAGCAGGCTTTGGGCTGATTGTAAAAAACTTGACGCTGCTTGATTATAGATGGGTGTCTTTAGCCATTGCTCTATACACTTTTGATATGGTAATAAGGGCGTTCAGGTGGAGGGTTGTATTAAAAGGCAATGATATTAATATTAGCATCTGGGATTCCTTCCTTGCATACAATCTGGGAAACAGCCTCAATATAATCATTCCCGCCAAAATGGGAGACATCGCAAGATCATATTATCTGAAGAAAAAGTTTTCATTAGGGTATTCACGGACGCTGCCGGCTACATTTTTGGACAGGGTGTTTGATGTGCTGGGGGTATACGTGGTTTTGCTTTTTTGCGGTATATACATAATAACGAGAACCAAGCTTGCGACATGGCTTTATTATACCTTTGCGGCAGGGATTGCAGCGCTTATTGTCACAGTTGCTGCAATGGAAATACTGTTAAGAAGGAAAGATGTAATTGAACGTATTAAAAATGAAAAACTGAAAAGCCTGGTGCAGTCATTAATGGAAGCTTTCTCAAGCTCCTTCAAGGATAAAAGCAACTTCATGCTGCTCCTTGCATGCTCAGTTGCAATCTGGCTGTGCGAGGGAGTATTCTCATATTTTATATTCATTTCTATGGGGCAATATATGAATCCTTTCATTATTATATTCGCAACCATGATAGCCATTCTTACAAAGGTTGTTCCAATTACACCCGGAGGCATCGGAGTGTTTGAGGGAACAATGGCGCTTATGCTCTCCCTCTTCGGATTGGATGCCAGGACCGGGGTGGTTGTGTCTACTGTCAATCATTTCATTATGAATTTTTACACAATTTTACTTGGGATATATGCATTGCTTAAGGAAAATATAAGTATATCGGCGATACAGCAGGAAAGGGTAGATGAGAAATGAGGATTGGCATAATAGGGTGCGGGATAACAGGCTTGACAGCAGCATATGTGCTCGCGAAAAAAGGACATGAGGTTGAGCTTTTTGAAGCAGCTGAAGCTGTGGGAGGCATAGCAGGAGCTGTGCAAATGGATGGATTTTATCTGGAGAAGTACTATCACCATTTTTTTAAATCAGATAAGCATATAATATCGCTTCTGGAGGAGCTGGGCATAGGAAGCGAGCTTTCGTGGCTGGAAAGCAGGATGGGATATTTTACTGACAATATGGCATATGAATTTGGTACTCCGCTGTCACTTTTGAAATTCAAACCCTTGCCTGTTATGGATAAATTTAAGTTCGGAATGTCTGTTTTGAGACTTATGGGGATAAAAGACTGGCGGCCATTGGAGCAGGTGACTGCAAAGAAGTGGCTTGTGGAAAACGCTGGAGAAAAAGCCTTTGAAAAGGTTTGGAAGCCTCTTCTGGTCACGAAATTCGGTGAGCAATATGACAGCATCTCTATGGCATGGTTTTGGGGTAAAATCAGACTCAGGGGCTCCTCCAAGGAAAATGGAAAAGAAGTGCTGGGCTACATCAACGGAAGCAGCAGCCTTCTTTTTGAAAGACTGACAGAGAGCTTGGAGGGTAGCGGAGCAAAAATAAACCTAAACTGCAGGGTTGAGTCGATAAAAAAGGATGGAGCTGGCTTTACTCTTCTGACACAGCAATGTAGGGGCGAACAGTGTTCGCCTTCCAAGGACAGCTTTGAAAGAATCATAGCAGCTGTACCCCTGCCGATTTTTGGAAAATTGGCAGAAAGCATACTGCCGGAGAATTATATTGATAAGATTTCTGCGGCAGAGCATACATCAGTTGTCTGCATGGTGCTTATGCTTAAAAAGTCCTTCAGCCGCTACTATTGGCTGAATATAGGTGATGAAAGCATACCCTTCGGGGGCCTTATTGAGCATACCAACCTTTTGGATAAGAGCTCATACAACAATAAAAATGTATTATACATATCCAACTATTTATATAAGGACAGCAAACTTTTTTCAATGAGCAGCGAAGAGCTATTGAAGGAGTATATTCCTCATTTGAAAAAGATAAATCCAGAGTTTGATGAGAGCTGGGTTGAAGGAGTCTATACTTTCAGAGACGAATACGCACAGCCTATTATAAAATGTGGATATTCCAAAATAAAACCAGAGTTTGAGACTCCGGTGGCAGGGCTGTTCATAGCCAGTATGTGCAATATCTACCCGGAAGACAGAGGCGTTAATTACGCCGTGAGGGATGGGAAAATGGTGGCAGAGCTTGTAGGGGCGAACAGTGTTCGCCCAATAACACACGTAAACAATTCGGATTTTGTGAGGTAGCAAAATGGATAACGAACATCATCAAAGAAAACAATTGAGGATAAAGGGTTATGATTATTCACAGGCAGGTTATTATTTTGTGACGATTTGTGTACAAAATGGAGCATGCATATTATGTAGGGGCGAACATTGTTCGCCTGAAAACAACACAAAATTTGAGTTGTCAGATATTGGTGAAGTTGTAGATACAGCGATAAATAATATAGAAAAATATTATCCGAATATTAGAATTGATAATTATGTTATTATGCCAAACCATATACATATGATTATTGCAATAGATGGTGAAGAAAGTGGGCGAACGATGTTCGCCCCTACGATATCTCGGATTATTAAACAGTTTAAGGAATATGTAACAAAGCAAATTGGTTATTCTTTTTGGCAAAAATCATATTATGATCATGTTATCAGAAATGAACAATCCTATAAAGAAATATACGAATACATAGAAACAAATCCATTGAAATGGGAATTAGACAAGTATTATAAGTAGGGGCGAACATTGTTCGCCCAGACATTAATATTTAACTACAACCCTAACAATCTTCGTATTCCCGCTTTCAAATACCACTTCACCAAGGGACAAAAGCTTATCCTCATTCAAATTCACAAACTTCTCTCTTTCCAAGTCGCCTATGATAATATACTGCACATCATATTTTCTTATTATATCCAAACTTGCATCTATATCCTGGGATTCATAAACCGTTTGTACCTCCTTGCCTCGTTCTAAAGGCTCATTTCTGTCATTTCTCCACAGCCATTCATGTACGAACCATCCCTGCACAGTGGGAAGGCCGGTAGCCATGGAAATCCTGCCATAGTTGGTGTAGCTGTCTCCGTGGGCTTCAAGTATGGTTGGCTGCCCTTTGACATTGGTGTTCAGCCACTCTATAACTCCATAGTCTTCAGGATATTTTGACTCTATGAACTTCAAGCCGTCAATCCCTTTGTAGTTGGAGGGTTTCCAGGCAGTATAATAACCTTTCAAAGCCAGCGGGAAATATGACATGGGCAGCATATATACAATTAGCAGAATTACTGCGGTGAGTACTTTATAACTTCTATTCCTAAGTGCTGAAGGTATCCTCACGATTATATAGCCTGCAGCTATGCAGAACATTATAAATGCCTGGTAAGTAAGCTTGAATATGGTGTTCGCCCTGTGGTATCCATTGGAGTATATATCACTTACATATACTATTTCAGGTATCAGGAGCAGTCCCAATCCGCAACAGCATATGATCAAGCAAAGCATATCAGGAACAGCAATATTCTTCACAAGCCTTTCGAGCCAGCTTTCATTCTTATGACGTACCCGCATTCTTTCTCGAGTGGTAATTATAAGAAATACAACAAAGCATAGTACATAAAAGAGTTGGTATCCCCATAATATAGCCAGTTGATACAAGGGCGTGTGATAATGCACAAGACCCACACCGGCTGATATACCTTCAAACTTCAAGGAATAGGGCAGGGCAAATAACTGTGAAATAGCTATTACAGCAAGCACAACCGCCAAAGTTTTAATAATGGGGTTTGCGGGCTTAAGAGTATTGAAATAAATGTGAGTATGCCTATACAGCATTGTAATCGCAAGAACGGTGATATATATAGGATAATCCCAGGTGTTAGTCATATATATAGTTGAAAGGAGAAATCCCAGCAATACAACCTTGTCGAAGCCAAGCCGTCCAATTCCCTCACCTGCAGCAAAGCAGCCCAATAAAACCGCCATGAAGGTCAATACAGTCGGAATGTCCGAAACATGACCGTGGAGGTCTGATACTATGAAGGAATAGGTCGGAAACTCATGAATAGTCTTGTCATCGCTAGGCGGATTATAGCCTATGTATCTGGTGGAATCAGGATAAAAGTATGTACCGCTATCCCCCAGGATTCCATAGCCGTAAATAAGGCTGTGCAGATTACCGCCAAAAGAAAGAAGGGATGCAGCTATGAGACCTGCTATCACTAGTTTCTTGACGCTGAACCTTTTCATCATATGCAGCATAGTGGAAGCTATAGAAAAGGTAAGCAGGAAAGATGTTGAGAAAAGGGTTGCAATCATCAGATTATATGCAATTGCGGGCTCAATGCCTGAGAGCTTTATAAGATATGCGCAGATGTAGTGGCCAAAATAATAGTAATTGATACCCTTTCCGGCAAACCATATATCAATGGGAGGCATGCTGTCAGCCCTGAGAATGGCATTGACAAAGCCGAAGTCCATGTATTTCTCAAGTCCATATATGTCAGGCTGAAGCCCCCTTACATAGCTCCACAAAAGGAGCAAGCCCATAAATATCAGCTCTTCAAAAAGTATGATAAGTATATTTTCTTTAATATCTCTGAGTATATTAGAGTCCTTACACATAAAAGCTGCAAGAGGTATCAGAGCAAAAGGTATAATAAAAGAGAATATCCTTTCAGAGCCGATTATACCTAAAGAAGACAAAAGCCATGAGCAATAGGATAAAACTAAAATACCCACAACCTTTGAAAAGACATAGCCTTTATCAAAGAATGAGCGGAAGTATTTTTGGGTAAACGGCAGGAATAATATACCTATAAGTAGAATATATAACCACCATTTAAAGATAATAAGGACATCTCCAAACATATATAACAGCCTCCTGAATATAACGTAATCTTACATTAATATAATACAAGATAAAGGAAAATATTAAAAGGGACAACTGGTTACGCGTTTCGAGTTTCGCGTTACGCGTATTATCTTGAGTCAAGCTCTGAAGAATGGCAATAGGCTATAGGTCTATGTATGACTTCGAAGGCTTTTCTAAAACCACGCGCAACTCGTAACGCACAACGCGCAACCAGTACCCAAAAGGAATACGGAGGAAGAGAAACATGAAAGTCAGAAAAGCGATAATACCTGCAGCGGGTTTGGGGACGCGCTTCCTGCCGGCCACCAAGGCACAGCCTAAAGAAATGCTGCCTATAGTGGACAAACCGACAATACAGTATATCGTAGAAGAGGCAATAAACTCAGGGATAGAAGAAATTTTGATTGTGACAGGAAGAAATAAAAGGGCTATAGAGGATCATTTTGACAGATCGGTGGAGTTGGAGCTGGAGCTTAAAAATAAGGGGAACAGTGAACTTCTAAAACAGGTGCAGGATATTTCCAACCTGGTGGATATACACTACGTGAGACAAAAGGAAGCAAGGGGACTGGGTCATGCTATCTACTGTGCCAGGACTTTTGTGGGTAATGAGCCCTTTGCAGTAATGCTTGGGGATGATGTTGTGGACTCCTCTGTTCCATGTCTGAAGCAGCTGATTGACGTATTTGACGAGTATTCCGGCACTGTACTTGGTGTCCAGGAGGTAAGCCCTGAAGATGTGAATAAATATGGCATAGTTACCTTTGATAGGATTAGTGACAGGCTGTATAAGGTAAAGGATCTCGTTGAAAAGCCTGCCAAAGAGAATGCTCCATCCAATGTTGCAATACTTGGAAGATATATAATAACACCCGAGATATTTGGCATATTAGAGCACACAGAACCAGGCTCGGGCGGAGAGATACAGCTGACAGACGCATTGAAGGCCTTGAGAAAAGTACAGGAAATGTATGCATATAACTTTGAGGGCAAAAGATATGATATAGGCTCGAAGCTTGGCTTCCTTCAGGCAACAATAGAGTTCGCCCTAAAGCGTGAAGAGCTAAGCCAAGACTTCAGGGAGTATCTGAAGACTATAGATATTTAGGTTGCGGGAGGACGGTACCACGGAACACACGGGAACCCACGGGAACCCACGGAATTCCACGGATATAATATATTTAAACAGCCGTGGCTTCAGTGGATTTCAGTGCATTCAGTGGTTTCCGGTCCTGCTCAATAGCACAAGCCCTAAATCCACGCGCAACTCGTAACACGAAACGCGAAACCAGCCCAACAGGAATGCCCAAAATGATTATGGAGGTTTTTTTATGAGCTTTTATGAAAGGTATAATAGATGGACGACTGATGCTGCCTTTGACGAGGAAACCAGAAAAGAACTTATTGCAATTAAAGACGATGAAAAGGATATAGAGGATAGGTTCTACAAGGATCTGGAGTTTGGGACAGGCGGTCTTAGAGGTGTGATCGGGGCAGGTACCAACAGGATGAACAAATATACAGTTGGAAGAGCAACTCAGGGCTTGGCAAACTATATTATAAAAAAGAAGGTAGAAAATCCGAGCGTTGCTATAGCTTATGACCCCAGGCGCTTCTCCCATGAATTCGCTATAGAAGCAGCAAAGGTATTAAATGCCAATGGTATTGCTGCTTATGTATTCAGCGAGTTAAGACCGACCCCGGAGCTATCTTTTGCAGTCAGGGAGCTCAAAGCCACTGCCGGAATAGTTATAACAGCAAGCCACAACCCACCCCAATACAATGGCTATAAGGTGTATTGGAGCGATGGGGGCCAGGTGGTTTCCCCAATAGCTGAGGAACTTATTGCAGAAGCGAATGCCATACAGGACTTTTCTGAAATAAAATGCATGGATGAATGTGATGTAAAGGGAAAAGGCCTGCTTAAGTTTTTAGGAAAAGAAATGGATGACAGATACATTGAAAGAGTCAAATCCCTCGCTCTGAATACTGATGTAGTCAAAGAAGTGGGAGACAACTTCAGGATAATCTACACTCCTTTGCACGGTACAGGCAACCTTCCTGTCAGGAGGGCTTTGAAGGAAGCGGGGTTTAGCAGCGTTACGGTAGTGCCTGAGCAGGAGCTTCCGGATAAAGACTTTCCCACAGTAAAATATCCAAATCCTGAGGAGCATGAAGCTTTTACTCTGGCTATTGAGCTTGCTGAGAAGGAAGCTGCTGATATTATAATAGGAACTGACCCGGACTGTGACAGGGTGGGTGTCGTAGTTAAAAATACTCAGGGAGAATATGTGGTGCTTACAGGGAATCAGACAGGAGCGCTGCTAATAGACTATATTCTGAGCTCCCTTCATAAGCTGGGCCGGTTAAATGAAAAAAGCACAATAATAAACACCATAGTCACTGGCAAGCTAGGGGAAAAAATAGCAGAAAGCTATGACGTGGGGACAGTATCGGTGCTTACGGGTTTCAAGTACATAGCAGAGAAGATAAAGGAATTTGAGAGCAGCGGAAGAGAATTCGTATTCGGATATGAAGAAAGCTACGGATATCTCGCAGGAACCTTTGTAAGGGATAAGGATGCAGTAATGACATCAATGCTAATTTGCGAAATGGCTGCCTGCTTCAAGAAAAAAGGGATGACGCTGTATGAGGGACTTATTGAGCTCTACCGCAAATACGGCTATTACAAGGAGAGCCTCAACTCGATAACTTTCAAGGGCAAGGAAGGCATGGAGGAAATGGTTAAGCTTATAAACACTCTAAGGAATAATCCTCCAAAAGAGATTAACAGCCTGAAGGTGGTTGAAATAAGGGATTATTTGGATTACAAAGGGCCAATAAAGCTGCCGAAGGAAAATGTTCTTCAATTTGTGCTGGAGGACAAATCATGGTTTTGCATAAGGCCTTCAGGAACTGAACCAAAGCTGAAGATATATTTCTCTGTAATAGGGGAAAGCAATAATGATGCTGATGCCAGAATGGCAGGTCTTAGGGCAGCAATTGAGGTCTTGATAGAGGCTAAATAGACAAAAAAAGAAGGAAATATTAAATCGATATGGAATATATATTACTGCACATTATAAGGAAATATCGAGGGGGGCTAGGACCATGAAGGGCAAGAAGCTGCTTGTAGTAGATGATCAACAGGGTGTTAGGTTTCTAATAAGCGAGATATTCCAAGAAGAAGGCTTCGTTGTTGCAGAAGCGAGCAATTATGAAGAAGCGATAATTGTTGCCAAAGCATTTGTACCTGATATTGCACTGGTAGACATGAGATTGGGGAACAATACAGGCTATGACGGAGGGGATATCGTCAAGGAGTTGAAACGGCATATCCCTGAACTGGTACCTATTGTTGTAACTGCTCATAGTGAGCCTGACAAGCTTAATAAGGCAATAAGGAGCGGTGCAGTATACTGCCTTGAAAAACCTTTTGATGTGGAGAGAATTGTAAGTGTGGTCAAGGAACAATTCTTAAAATACTCATGTATTAATGAGGATACTAAATAGTATTGACAACATACCCCAAAATAGGAGGAACAAAAATGGATAAGGTTACTATCAGATTGAGAATGAGTGCACATGATGCGCATTACGGCGGAAACCTGGTGGACGGAGCAAGGATGCTGGGATTATTCGGAGACGTTGCAACGGAACTCCTTATAAGGAACGATGGAGACGAAGGTTTGTTCTGTGCTTATGATAATGTTGAGTTTCTTGCGCCAGTATTTGCAGGAGACTATATCGAGGCTATAGGTGAAATAACGAAGATAGGGAATACATCAAGAAAAATGCAGTTTGAAGCCAGAAAGGTAATACAGGCAAGAACCGATATCAATGATTCCGCAGCCGAGGTGCTGGAAACACCTATAGTAGTATGCAGAGCAAGCGGAACCTGTGTAGTACCTAAGGATAAGCAGCGACTGTAGTCGCTGCTCAGGTGCGAGGTGCGAGGTGCGAGGAGTAGGGGCGAACAGTGTTCGCCTTCACTAGGCTTCGAAGGTTATTCTAAAGCACGAGCCACGTAGCACGAAGCAATAAACACATGACCAGGAGGTTTAACATGGATAAATTAATTATAACTGCTTGTCTTACGGGAGCAGAAGTGACCAGGGAGCAACAACCCAACCTTCCAATCAGCCCGGATGAAATAGCAGAAGCATCATACCAGGCATGGAAGGCAGGCGCTTCAATAGTGCATATACATGCCAGGAAGGCTGATGGCACGCCAACTCAGGATATTGAAGTTTACAGAGAAATAAAGGAAAAGATTGCAAAAAAGTGCGATGTGATTTTCCAGCCTTCTACAGGCGGAGCGGTATGGCACTCCAAGGAAGAAAGAATTCAGCCGGTGCACTTGAAGCCCGAAATGGCTTCGCTCAGCACAGGTACATGTAATTTTGGCCCTGATGTGTTCATGAATACCGAAGAATATATGGAAACCTTTTCAAGAGTCATGCTGGAAAATGGTGTGAAGCCTGAAATAGAAATATTCGAAAAGGGCATGATTGATAATGCTCTGAAGCTGGTAAAGAAAGGGCTCCTTTCAATGCCGATACACTTTGATTTTGTAATGGGAGTTCCTGGTGCAATTCCGGGAGAGCCCAGAGACCTTGTATATCTTGTAAGCAGCATACCTGCCGGCTGCACCTGGACGGTGGCAGGCATAGGTAGGGCAGAGCTGACCCTGGCTGTAATGGCAATAGTAATGGGAGGCCATGTAAGAGTGGGCTTCGAGGATAACATATTCTATTCAAAGGGCGTAGTTGCAGAATCCAATGCCCAACTGGTTGAGAGAATAGCAAGGATAGCCAAAGAATGCGGCAGAGAAGTGGCAACACCTGAGGAAGCAAGGAAGATACTGGGTATCAGGCAATAGGTTACGAGGTTGCGAGGTTGCGGGGAGTAGGGGCGATTCATGAATCGCCCGTACAAGGTTACGGGGGTAACGCGAAACCAGTGAAAATCATTTAGAGTAATCTAAAGGATTTTCGCTTCGGATGTAGAAATATATTTATATGATAATGATACCTGGGGGGGTGTAATCATGCTTTTTGATACGAATATCAGTGCAGCGGTAAGGTGCAAGCATTGCGGCAAGCTTGTAATAAGGGATATTTCTCTTTTTTATCTGTCAAAGAACAGAGTGCATGAAGAGAACTGCGATTGCGGAAATAATCTATTCAGAATAAAAAGCAGCGATTCAAAGACCTTCCGTGTAGATATCAATTGCATAGCTTGTGACAAGGAGCATCTGTACGTGTTTAACTCAAGGCAGGTATTGAGTGAAAAAGTAAAGATACTAGGGTGCCCGAACAGTGGATTGGATATTGCATTTGTTGGAAACAAGAAGCTGGTCCGGGAAGTGGCCATCAAGTATCAGAAAGACTTGCAGGAGCTTATTAAAGTACTTGAAGTTTAGAAAAGGGCACGGGTATGGCGAATAACAAGGTACCCGTGTCTAATATTTTTTTAAATTGATAAATGTATTATATAATAAAAACTGGAAATAATTTTAAATAGAGGTGATAACAGGTTGAATGAGCTAATGGAAAAAAGCATGGCTGATCTTAGAGAGCTTGCGAAGTCAATGGATATCAAAAGCTATTATAAGTTCAAAAAAGATGAATTGGTAAGTGAAATATTGAAAAAAATAGAAGAGGCAAAAATAGCCCAAGGAATTATAAAGCCCGCACCGGTAGAGGAGAAGAAGCCGGAAGTCAACGTAGTGGAAAATGAAAAAGAAGAGGTTTTTACGAAAAAGGAAGCTCCAGATAAGCCTTTAAACGAGGAAGAGAAGAAATTTCTCGAAAGCAAGGACGTTGAAAAAGGCGGCAGGGCTGACGGCATACTTGAGATACTGCCTGATGGTTTTGGCTTCCTGAGGTCGGACAATTATCAGTCAGGAGACAGGGATACATATATATCTCCTTCTCAGATACGACGATTCAACTTAAGGACCGGTGACAGAGTTGCAGGAATAACCAGGGCTCCTAAAGAGGGCGAAAAATTTCCGGCACTATTGTATGTGCAGGGAGTAAACGGTGATAATCCTGAAAGTGTTATCAGAAGGCCATATTTTGAAGATCTTACTCCGATATATCCCAATAGAAAAATTGTTCTGGAAAGCAATCCAAAAGACCTATCTACAAGGCTTATAGACCTTCTGGCACCTACGGGCATGGGGCAGAGAGGCTTGATCGTATCACCTCCAAAAGCAGGCAAGACAATTCTTCTGAAAAAAATCGCCAACAGTATCACTCAAAACTATCCCAATATAGAATTAATAGTATTGTTAATTGATGAGAGACCTGAGGAAGTAACTGACATGAAGAGGTCTATCAATGGCGATGTAATATATTCCACCTTTGATGAGATGCCGGAAAATCACTGCAAGGTTGCTGAGATGGTTTTGGAAAGAGCCAAGCGTCTTGTAGAGCAGAAAAAGGATGTTGTGATTCTTCTGGATAGCATTACAAGGCTGGCAAGGGCTTATAACCTGACAATTACGCCTACCGGAAGGACACTCTCGGGAGGACTTGATCCGGGAGCATTATACAGACCAAAAAAGTTTTTCGGTGCAGCCAGAAACATAGAAGAAGGCGGAAGCCTGACTATTCTTGCCACTGCCCTGGTAGATACGGGCAGCAGGATGGATGATATGATATATGAGGAATTCAAAGGCACAGGAAACATGGAAGTACATCTGGACAGAAAGCTTTCTGAAAAGAGGATTTTCCCTGCAATAGACATGAACCGTTCTGGTACAAGAAGGGAAGAAATGCTTCTCAGTACAAGAGAATATGAAACAGTAATGGCGATAAGAAGGGCTTTCAGCGGTGGTTCCAGCTCGGAAGTCACAGAGTATCTAATAAATAAGCTTATACAGACCAAGAACAATGAGGAATTCATTGAAGCAATAAAATTTGCCAATTTCAGAGATTAAGTGTTTATCATAATTTAATTCCTATATTCAGGGAAATATAAAAATATTAAAACTGCAAAACAGCACAAAAGGTAGTATAAATGTCATCCTGAACAAAGTAAAGGATCTAAAACCCAAGATTCTTCGTAAACTCAGAATGACACAGATAGGCGCTGAGGCTATTTCAAAAAATATTTGCCAAGTAAGATATTCTATGCTAAAATATATACTTGTCGGCGGGAATTAAACCGCTTTATAACGGGTATACCTTAGATATACTTGACAATGTGTGTGATTGTATCGCACGTTTATACATTCCATAAAGAAAGAGGTGAATAGAATGAAAGAAGGAATCCATCCAAATTATGGGGAAGCAGTAGTTAAATGTGCTTGTGGAGAAACATTTGAGACAGGTTCAGTAAAAAAGGAAATCAAAGTGGAAATTTGTTCCAAGTGTCATCCTTTCTTTACAGGAAAGCAGAAACTCATAGATACAGGCGGACGTGTTGACAGATTCAAGAAG
>DASPIR010000031.1 GCA_035628995.1 Clostridia bacterium
TCTGCCGGCGTTTCTGCCGCCGACCTTTACTATATTACCACACCGCCAAACCGTTGTCAACAACGTTTTTACTGGTTTTTAGTGGCAATTTGCGTCTTTCTTTTCTGTCTGTTTTTCCGCTTCGTTACCGAGGCAGGAATTTCATTCTACCATGTATATCTTTCAGAGTCAACTGGAAGTTTAAGGCTTTTTGTCTGTTTTCCTGTGCTGTTTGCGACAGGAATCTTATCTTAACATTTTTAACCCACCATTGCAACTGGTAAGTTGAACCAATATGTAATATTCCATGCAGACTTGAGATTCTGCCTGCTTATTATCGTGGTTCCTTCTTCCTGTACTACTTCGATTCCAAGGGCATCATTGATTTTTCCCGGCGGAGAGTCAGTAATTCCTTCCAATGAGGGCACTCTGATTTCCTTATATAAAGAGATATTATTTATCATTAAGCCATTTTTTTCGAAGTCCTCTAAAAATAATGGACTAATATCGCTTAGTAAAACAAATACTAAAACAAATGCCGTCAGTTTATTATTTCACGTTTCTTCATTATATACATCCAAATATGTATTTTGCAAAAATCAATTTAATTGGCAGTTCAAATACAAATTTATAAACCCTTATTTTGTTCAAGGGAAGCAATATCATCATACTTTTCCTTCACTTTTTACAAGTCTTCCCCAAAAAGTCTTTTTCTACATTCGTCTCTGAACAAAGCTGCCGGATGTTAGATTGGGGCAACTGACAGCTCATCCATCGCAAGCATAGCCATATCCCTTACTATGTATATTGCAGTAGCAATTATAATATACTATATGCTTTGCTCTATTTATATAGTTTTTATTATAAAACGATTTCTGTCTTTCTGGGTACTTTAAAAAAAAGACCATTGATTTCTCAATAGTCTACTTCAATATCATTTTATCCCTTAATTTAATACTCTCACCCTTATGAGTAATCTCCAGTTCTGTGCCCTCAATAAGCTCATATGTAGTTCCTGCACTGTTTATCGTAAGCTTAATCAACCGCCCCCGGTAGCTTATCTTGAAGCTGTATTCCTCCCAGTCAGGATAAATATACGGCTGGAACCCCAGTATATCATCGTGGACCTGCATCCCGGCAAATCCGTTCACTATGCACATCCAGCTGCCTGCCATATTAGCTGTATGAACCCCATGATGGGTGTTGCCCTGATAATCGTCCAAATCCATTCTTGCCGTTTTTATAAAATAATCATATGCTTTTTCGTGGTATCCTATATCATTGGCTACTATACTGAATATACATGCCGATAGAGAAGAATCGTGGGTAGTGACTTTTTCATAGTAGTCATAGTCCTTCCTTTTCTGCTCCAGGCTGAACTTTTGTCCTAGGAGAAACAATGCCAATACTACGTCTGCCTGTTTGCAGACCTGATGCCTGTATATGACCAGCGGATGATAGTGCAAAAGCAGAGGATAGTTTTCTTTGGGTATGTTTTCAAAATCCCATACCTCTTTATCCAAAAAAGTGTCGTCCTGCGCGTGTATTCCATGCTTTTCACTATATGGTGTGTACATATTGTCAGCAGCTTTTTTCCATAGGACTATCTCATCCGGTTCAAGTCCTATAGCTGATACAAGCCTTTCATAATCCGCCTCATGGTCCTTCTTCATCCAGACTGCAGTCCTATAGGCATATTCTAGATTTTCCTTTGTCATAAGATTAGTATAGAAATTGTTGTTTACTATAGCTGTATACTCATCAGGGCCGGTGACGCAGTTTATGCAGAACTTGCCATCCTTCTCACTGTTGAAGAAACCCAGATCCGCCCACAGCCTGGCTGTTTCAAATAATATTTCCGCTCCGTAGAGCAGCACAAACTCTTCATCTTGGGTGACTTCTACATATTTCTTTATCGCATAGGCTATATCCGCATTTATATGATACTGGGCAGTACCTGCCGGAAAATATCCCGAACATTCCTCTCCATTAATTGTTCTCCATGGATAGAGAGCTCCCTTGCTATGGGACATTTCTCTTGCTCTGGCTCTAGCCTTATCCAGGGTGCTGTACCTGTATTCCAGAAGCTTCCTGCTTATTTCAGGTCTGCTGTATAAAAATGCCGGTATCACATACATCTCAGAATCCCAGAAATAATGGCCTTCATAGCCTTCCCCTGTAAGTCCCTTGGCACACATATTGGTCTTTCCGTCTCTTCCCACTGACTGGAGAAGGTGGAATAGGTTAAACCTAATAGCTTGCTGTAATGCGATATCCCCTTTTATTTCTACATCTGACTTATACCAATAATCCGACAAAAACTCATACTGCTCCTCAATTAACCTGCTATGGCCTTGATTGACTGCACTTTCCAATGCTTTTAAGGCATGATCCAGTATGCTTTTCTGACTTCCACAGGAGGCCTCGTAAGCGATGTATTTTGTATAGTCTATAGCTTTGCCTTTTTGACCTGCCACATGGTATTGAAATCCGACCGTGTCTTCATTGATATAGCTTCCAGTACCGTAAAAGCACTCTGTTTTTATTTCGCCTCTAGCTGCACATGCAACAGTTATCTCCGTCTTTCTTGTCTTCTGCAGAAGAACAGCCGTGTCAGCATTTACCGTTGCATCAACAGTATAGAACGCACCTTCCTCTATTCCCAACCCAATCCTCGGATCCTTTTCTGCTAAAGAATCTTTCATATTCCCGTCAACTTCTGAGATGATTTCTATTTTACCGTCAAAGTTTATAGGAATAACCTTATATTTAACAACGGCTATGTTCTTTCTTTGAAGGCATACCATTCTTTCAGTTTCCAGCCTAATCTGCTTTCCCTTTGGCGACTGCCATATAAGACTCCTCTTCAATATGCCTTCCTTCATGTTAATTGAACGCTTGTATTCCAGAATATTTCCCGTTTGCATATTGAATGTCTCATCATCCAGGTTCAGGACAATTTTCTTGCCATTAGCAGCATTAATCATAGTCTGACTTTTCTCAGGAAAACCATATGCTATTTCACCATATCTGATGATCCCTTCTTCATATACGCCATTTAAGAATGTTCCTTCAGCCCCTAGCTTTGCATCATCTTCAAGCCCCTCTTCAAAAGTCCCCCTGATTCCGATAAATCCATTTCCCGTCGAAAAAATTGTTTCACTGTGGAAGTTTCTTTCAGGGCTAAAGCTGTCTTCAATAATTTCCCATTCATCAAGCCTATAGCATGGCTTAAGTTCTACGACCTCCGATTTCATGTTGTAAGCCCCTTTCTGATATGCACAGCATCTAACACATAATGCTGGTGAAATATAAAATTCCTATTCCTTAACTGCTCCAGAGGTTAAGCCGGATACTATCTGCTTCTGGAATAACAGTACAATGATCAGTGTAGGTATTGTTACTATAACCGTAGCAGCAGTAACATCTCCCCACAGTATAGTAAACTGTGTCCTCAAGAAAGATATCGCTACAGGTACAGTATGGTAGGCTCTATTAGTATTCAATGTGACTGTAAGCAGGAACTCGTTCCACGCTGCTATAAATACGATTATAGCAGTTGTGAAAATCCCCGGTGCTGCCAGTCTGAATACTATTTTTGACAGTATCTGCATTGATGTGGCCCCATCAATTGTAGCCGCTTCCTCCAATGAAATTGGAATCTTGTTAAAATGCGTGACCAAAATGAAAAGAGCAACTGGTAAAGTAATTGTAGAATATGGCAGAACAACAAAATAGCTATTTGTCATATTGAACTTCATAAACAAGTTATAAATCGGACCTACAATTACCATCTGGGGGAACATAGAAACTGCCAATATTATACCAAGCAGCAAATTCTTTCCTCTGAACTTGAACCTTGTAATTGCATATGCTGCCAGGGATGCAACTAATATCACGTATAGCGTGGTTAAACTTGCGACTATAAAGCTGTTCATCATTGACCTGATTAAACCGTTTTGCAAGACATTTATATAATTCTCCAATGTCGGATTTGCTGATATTATTCTGAAAGCCCCATCCCCGAATATCTCCTGTGTTGGTTTGAAAGAGGCTGCGAGAACCCAAATAAATGGAAAAACAATTACAACCAAATATAATGAAACAAATATGAACACCGGGGAAATAGTCTTGCTTGATTTCTTATCCATCTCAATACCTCCTAATCCCTTTCCATCACATTTGCACCGAGTATTTTTATATAGAAGGCCGCAATTAATGCAACACACAAAACCATGAGTATGACGACAATTGATCCATAACCAAAATTAGACTGCTCAAACATCGTCTTAAAAGCATAGATGGACATGGTTTCTGTTGAACCGCCCGGGCCACCGCTTGTAAGAACATAGATAAGGTCGAACACTCTGAAGGCATCCAGTGTCCTCATTAGCAGGGCAACCAGTATTGTAGGCTTCAGAAGAGGAAGGGTAATTTTGAAGAAGGTATTGAATACACCGGATCCGTCAACCTTAGCGCTTTCATATACAGCTCCCGGAATAGTCTGAAAACCCGCCAGTATAAGAAGTGCCATATATGGGGTGGTCTTCCATACATCTGCAGAGATTGCAGATGCCATTGCTCCGCCGCCGGACAACAGTAAATCCTTCGAGTCCCTGACTAAATGAAGGCTCTGCAGCATATAAGCCACTATACCGCTGCTCCCGTCGTACAAATAACTCCATATAAGGGCAGCCACAGTAGTCGGTATTGCCCACGGTATCAAGGAAACGGCACGAATAAGTCCTTGACCCCTCATCGCTCTATTCATGATGATGGCAAGCCCCAGTCCTAGGACAAGCTCAATTGCAACAGATATAACCGTGAATACCGTCGTATTCTTCAATGCAATCTGGATTCTTTCATCCTTAAGCGCATTATAATAGCCCTGCAGCCCGATAAAATTCGAACGCACATAACTCTTGCTCATATCTTCCATAATCATTTGAAGATTCTCCCTGTCAGGAAAATCAAAGTTCTGAACAAAATAATCGGCTTCAGTTATTAATTTATCATAATTACTCCTGATCTGCTTTTTAAGCTCTCCACTCAATTCGATGAAACCCGATTTATCGGCAAGAAGCTGCTTAAATTCATTGACATCAATGATAACTTCATCCACTTTCCCTTGAGCATCCTCCGGGAAGCTTTCACGATTCATATCAATAAACATGCTGACATAATCCAGATTTTCATTAAACAAGTCGACATTAAATTTCTCCCGCGTTGAAAGCTGGGATTTCTGCTGATCACTTAACTGATAATCGAAAAAAGAATAATTGATAATTTTGAAAATAGGCCATAATGAGAATATTGCTATAAGAATAATTGCTGGCAGAATAAAGAGCGCTTCCTTAAACCCCATCCTTTTCATCCGACCACTCCCCCGAAAAAGATTTATCAAAGAAATTGGGCTCCAGTATTACTTGAGCCCAATTTCTTTATCGTTCTAATATATATGTTCTGTGTACTACTTTAATGCATTCTGTACTGCCTTAACAGTTGTATTCAGATCCTGTCCTCCGGATAGATATTTATGTACATTTACCTGGATTGCATCAGATGTCTTTGAGTACTGAGCCGAAACAGGTCTCGAAATTGTTGTTTTAACTGCGTTTTTGAAGCCTTCAATCTTCAGCATAGGATTTACATCAAGTACTCTCGAGTCATTCAATAATACGTTATAGCCAGGCAAATAGCCGCCCTTTCTGGACATAATCATCTGACCGGTCCAGCCTGCTGCATATTTCATGAATTCAAATGCGCCTGCAGCATTCTTGGAGTTCTTGTTGATACCAAGCACCCATCCGCCGACTGTGCTTCCCTTTGGAAGAGGAGCGATACCAACCTGTGCCGGTTTAACGGATTCAGTCAACATAGAGTACATGTACGGCCAGTTTCTTGCAAATACGGATTTGCCGTTTATAAATGAGTTATGTGTTTCTGCTTCATTGTAGTTCAGTATGTTCTTTGGTGCAATACCGGAAGTTGAAAAGAACTTCATAGTTTCAAGTCCACCCCTGATATCGGTGAAACCGCCTGTGAACTCAGCAACATTGCAGGTAAGACCTTCATACTGTCTTGCCTGATAAACAATGCCGTCCGTTGTTCCACCCTTGCCCTTATACTTCTTAGCCATAGCAGCCAAGTCTTTGTGGGTATATTTTCCTGAAACAAGCTTAGCAGCATCTTCCTTGCTGACGATGTCGGAACGGAAATAAAGCATCCCTAAATCTGGGAAAAATGGAAGTGTGTACTGTTTGCCCATGTAGGTTCCGGCTGCCATTGAGCCTGAATTAAATTGAGTTTTCTTTAAGCTGGCAGCATACATATCCTTATCGAGGGGATTCAGGTAGCCAGCTGCTGCAAATTCACCAGCCCAAACAACGTCCATTGCGATAACATCATACTCGCTGGATTTTGCCGATAAGGAAGTCATTAATTGAGTTTTCATTTGCGTAGAATCGTTGGTCATCTGTACCCATTCTACTTTGTATTTGCTCTGGGTTCTGTTGAATTCATCGATAAGAACCTGTGTAGCCGGTGTATTGTCTGTCTGGACTGCCCACTTGATAACAATCTTTTCATCCGCAGCACTAACGCCGATACCGCTGAAAGACATGAAAATCATAAGACCTGCTACTAATAACGCGATTTTCCTTTTCATTTATTTCCCTCCTAAAAAGTTTTCCTAAATACATATTAAAACAAGCAGGATATTAAATATACCAAAATATTAACATTTATGTTAAAATATTAATATCGTCAATATTCAGAATATGACAAATTAAATTCATTATTCAAAGCACTGGAGGTTTATTATGGGGGAGCTTAAAAGTACAAAAGAGAAACTCAGGACCTTCCACCAGGCAACCCTTGTGCCTGTTAGTCTGCTTGAAAACAACAAAAGCATATATTCTTTACCTGAGAAAATCAACTATATAAACAATATAATAAAAGATGCATACCAAATTGAAGATATGCTCACCGTACCTGACACTTCCAATTATGATAGAATCAAGTCCTATTATTATAAAAACATTTATGACGAGTGCTTCATTATTTTGCATATAAAAGAAAGCTATCAGGTAATTGCCGGTCCCATCATAAATGAAAAAGTTCATGAGGGTATAATTAATAATATAATAAGGCTCAATAAATTGCCAATAAAAATCAAGAATAAGCTTGTAAATTACTTCGAGAGTCTACTGATAATAGATACAAACAGGTGTTATTACTGTGGAAAGCTGTTGGAATATTTGTTCGGTGGTATGCTTGAAGGAGACCCGAGGGCTGAATATCCCAAGGAGCGCATATTTATTTCAGATGAGTATTTCACCGAAATGATTAAAAACAGAGAAACACTATTCCATCACCCCCCGCACTTCCTGGAGCAGGAATTACTGCTAAAAATTAAATCCGGCAATTTAAATGATTCCATGACAGTTCTTAGTGAAATAAACTCCCTAAAACGGACAAGATTATCAAAGGATGCCCTACGATCAGTAAAAAACTCACTGATTTGTTCTGTTACCTTATTCACCAGAGCAGCAATAGAAGGTGGGGTAATGCCTGAAGCAGCTTTTACACTGAGTGACTCCATAATACTCGCCATTGAAGAAATGAACAGCCTGCCGGAATTGATGGAATATGAGTACACCGCTGCTGAACAATATGTGCAAATAGTCCAGGATTTATCCAAAAGCAAGTACTCTAACATAATACAGCAGGCCATCTCCTATATATATAAGAATCTCACAAATAAACTTACTCTACAGCAAATAGCTGATGCAATTTATGTACATCCCAATTATCTATCAACTCTATTCAAGAGAGAAGTTGGGGTTAACCTACTTGATTATATTATTAAGACGAGAGTCGATGAGTCAAAATACTATATAAGATATACAAATACCAAGATCTCAGATATTGCAGTATTTTATCAATTCTGCAATCAAAGCTACTTTACACAGGTTTTTAAAAAATTTGTCGGCCGTACGCCCAATGATTATAGAGTAAAGTACAATCAGCAAAATGAATAATAATACATAACGCATATGCGCTTATGTTACCTTAATGTAAAATCACAAAACTTAAATTATTTCCTTATAAAATTTCTGCGATATTTTTAGAAGTATTCATAATTGAAAATACTATGAAATTATTCTATAATCTTCCTAATAGTTGCAATATGCGCTCTTTAGGAGGTTATATGAGTTTAATAAAAGGCTGTATATTTGATCTGGATGGGGTAATTGTTGATACCGCCAAATACCACTATCTTGCATGGAAAAGACTTTCTGATGAACTTGGCTTTGAATTCTCCCAAAAAGATAACGAAAGACTCAAAGGAGTCAGTAGAATGGCATGTATGGAAATACTTATTGAAATAGGGGGTCTGTCACTTTCCGAAGCGGAAAAGCATTCATATGCAGACAAAAAAAATGGATGGTACGTAGAATACATTTCCGATATAGGTGAAGAGGAAGTACTTCCAGGCGCAAGGGATTTCATTACGAGACTTAAAGCTGCCGGCATAAAAATCGCTCTAGGCTCTGCCAGCAAGAATGCCGGGATTATACTGAAGAGCCTGAAGCTCACAGAATACTTTGATGCTATCATAGACGGCAATAAGGTATCCAAGGCAAAGCCCGACCCTGAGGTATTCCTGCTTGGGGCACAGGAGCTTGGACTGCCTCCTGAAAACTGTGTTGTCTTCGAGGATGCAAAAGCAGGGGTTGAAGCCGCTAGAAGAGCAGGTATGAAGTGCATAGGGATTGGCACAAGTCCTGAGCTCTCAGACGCCGATATAATGATTCCCGGATTTGAAAATGTTGATTTGAATATATTAAATTTATAACAGCAAAAAGTGTCTCCCTCAAAACCGAGGAAGACACTTTTTTATTAAGGATTAAAATATAAGATACATTACTATACCAGCTGCTATTAGAGCATATCCAAACAGTTCAGTTAGAATATAGTTAAAGGATATAAGCCTTTTGTTATCAACATATATGTGCCTGCATTGGAAATATGGTCTATGTCCTCTTTTATACCAACCTACGACCTTTACATCCTTTTCCTTCAACTCTTCCACTCTAGCAAGGCTGAATATTATTTCAAAAATCCTGTGAGGCTGCCTATAGTCAATAAGCATTATAGCAGTACCATCATCAATAACAAGGTCTTCACTGAAGAAATATCCTGGTATACCCCGCCCAATTACCTTACCCTCTATAACTGCAGGTATCCCTTTCACCGGTGATGCATCTTCATTAGAAAGCAGCTCCTTCAGCTTATACTCCTGATAATCCTTGCCATAAGAGTAATAAAACTTTATTAGCAACGCTGCACCTAACAATATCATATATAAAGGTTCCTGCTTTGCTACACTTATGATTGTGGAGTAAAATCCATCTTCAATTATTCTGATCCTGTTGGTGAAATAGATAATTGCGCCAGAAATCCAAGGAAGCAGTCCGATTGCTGCCTCCAGCAGAAACTTCAGTACATCTGATGCGGTTACTGCATATTCACCGGAAGACTTACCCTCCAGGGCCAGTATTCTCTTGGCTGTAAGCGGATGGGTTGAGTTCAGCTCATACCATCTGCCCCAGATATTCTTCATATCCCATCCAATAAGCTTCTCTTCCAGGTTATTTGAAGTCAAATTTTTATACTGGGTTAATACGAAGCCCTCGTTCTGGATATGGTTTGCGATCCCGATTGTCGCAACCTTTCTGCCTTTTTTCTCCTCCATTGAAGTATATCCGTATGCGATCTTAATCAGGGCATTCTTCAAAGGCTCGCCATTATTCAGAATATCCTTGGAGAAACTATCCGCATAATACTCTCTTATTCTGGAAAAGGACAGTGCGAAGAATTGGCTGAATATATAAGCAGCATATGCGCCTATTCCAACCCAGTATGCCGGCTTTGATTTATCACTTCTATGGGTCCATGTGTAAACCTGATACATGATCATTGGTATCAGCGAAACCATCATCATTACAATAAAGTCATTGTGCTTTATATGTCCCAGTTCATGAGCTATTACCGCCTCAAGTTCTTCCTGAGATAACTTCTCAATCAAGCCCTGAGTAAGTATGAGCTTTGCATACCCACTGAAATAACCATAGGTAAACGCATTTGGATTGCCGTCCTTAATTATGCCTATTTGTGGTTTTCTTATATTGATGTTTTTACAGGTATCTTCTATAAACTGCCAGGTTTCATCCGTAAGTCCGTAATATCCATCCATAAATTCAATTTTATACAGAATAGGTATAATCAGAGGACTTAACAGATACTGCAGCAACACAACAATCACAGCAGCTGAAAGCGCGTAGCTTAAAGGCATGTCAAAGTACCACAACAGGCCTGTAACCACCGCAAACAGAAATCCAAACATCAAAGTAAGTGTTATTACCGCTTTTTTCATTAAAGAACCGTAATTATAATCCATCACTTGACCTCCTGTCAAATATAGCTTCAACAACTCACACCTATTATATTATACTATATTTTACAGTATTTGTAACTTCCTACTTCTGCCCATATTTCTCCAAGGTGCTTTTTCTTAATGATTTGCATTCTTCTTCCGGAATCAACTTCATCACACCTATTTGCCTTGCATAAAAAGCGATTTTAGCTCCTTCTTCAACTACAACTGAGTTTGCAAAAGCTGTTTCTATATCTTGGCCTACTGCAAGCACTCCATGGTTTGCAAGGAGAATTGCATGGCGATCCTTAAGTCGTATGGCAGCCGTTTCAGCAAGCTCAAGAGAACCCATAGGCTTATATACCGCACACTCTACCGGTCCTCCGATAAGTGCTGCAAGCTCTGCAACAACTACAGGTATGCTCTCATTACAAGCAGCCCATGCAGTAGCAAATACCGAATGTGTATGGGATACTCCGAACACATCGCTTCTTCTCCTGTATACAGCACAATGCAAAGGAGTTTCAATAGATGGTTTCCTCTCACCTTCTGTCACATTGCCGTCTACGTCCATTACGACTATATCTGAAGGTGTCAGTTTATCATATTCCATTCCGCTCGGTGTGATGCACATATATCCTGTCTCTCTATCCCTTGCACTGAAATTGCCCATAGTAAGGGGAATAAGTTTTTCTTTTTGCGCTTTTAATGCAATATCTATTACCCTTTGTCTAAGCTCTTTAAGTAACATCAGTAAAACCTCCCCAGTCCTATTTTCATTCTATTTTTTAAACATCCTGTTATACAGCCAGTGTCTCTTAATATCCACAGCCTTCTTAGGACATAGCTCATGACAGCAGAAGCATCTGATACATTTGCTCAAATCAGGAACAGGCTTGCCGCTGCTCATATCAATTATTCCGGGAGGGCAGCTTCTTTTGCAGTCTCCACAAGATACGCAAAGGTCATAATTAAATTCTGGTTTTGGCCTTAAATTGTTCAGCAGGAATTTTTCAAACACTTTAGGGACTCTGCCGCCTACGAAGTTTACATTTACTGAGCTAGGAAGTTTAAATGGAGCAAGCTTTATTTCGTCGAGCTGTACACCTTTTATCTGAACATCACCCAATTCACCGCTGAACAGGTTCCTCTGCCTTGCCGCCCTTATTGTGGGCACAATCATAGGCTCCATTCCGATTATGCTTGAAGCCACCGTGTCAAGAGCATAAGGACTATCTGAAGCCAGGATAAGCCCCACATGTCTTTTCTCCCCGGCAGAAGGTCCATCTCCTTCCATTCCGTCAACACCGTCAATAATCGAAAAAACCGGCTTCACTGCTTCGCAGATATCCACCAGATGATCAGCAAAGTTATCTACACTATTTAGTCTTAAATGGTAGTCCGCTTTTACAAGTCCTGGTATTACACCAAAAAGATTCTTCACTGCACCGGTATACGTCATCATTCCATGAGTTTTCAGCTTTGCGGCAGATACTACAAAATCAACCTCCCTGGCTATTTTTATAATCTGCATGCTCTTAAGCCGTTTAGCATCAGGGTTGGATATCTCAAGTACCTCAGTATTAAAGTTAAGCTCGCAGCCTGTTCGCAGAGCAACCTCAAACATACCGGCTGCCTTATAAACAGATTTCAAATTCCACTCAGTGAAGGGTCCCCCGGGGCTGTCACCGATAATAACCTTGCAGCCAAGCTCCTGTAGATATCTCACTATGGCTTCCACTACCATAGGATGAGTAGTGACCGCATCGTCAGGACTTTTCCTCATAAGGAGATTTGTCTTTACCAGCACTCTGGAGCCTTTTGTTATCTTAAGTCTTATTGCATCAATACCTTCAAGGACTTCATAAACTACTTTTTTTACATTTTCAAATTCATAGTTCCCGCATCTTACGATGTTTACTGTATTCATCTCTACACCTCTAATATAAGAATCATTTCCCATAACATCCCATAATATTATACCCACAATTATATCATAAATTTTAGTTAATGAATAAAGGAACCGAATGTCCGGTTCCTTTACATAAACTTTTCTTTTTTTATAAAACCTCTTAACCTGAGCAAATCCTGCAAATATACATCCTTCAATGACCTGTTGTAAATAATACTGGCTGGGTGATACAAGGGAAACAGCACAAACTCCGCACCTGCAAATCTTACGCTGATTTCTGCGCCATGCATCATACCAATTGTGGCCTTATCATCCTTTAGTATACACCGGAGTGCAATATTCCCAAGGCTTACAACTAGTCTTGGCTTGATTGCAGACAGCTCATGCTCTATGAAATCTGTGGATATCCTTACTTCTTCCTTAGTCGGAGGCCTGTTGGACTCCCGTCCCGTCTCCGAATTTATCCTAAAAGGCCTGAACTTTACAACGTTAGTTATATATAAATCCTCGCGTAGAATGCCAAGTGTGTTTATGAACTCCTCCAGATTCTTCCCCGCCTGCCCCACAAAAGGCTTGCCCTGCTCAATCTCAGTCTTGCCGGGAGCTTCGCCTACCAGTACGATTTTCGAATCCACATTGCCATTGCCAAATACCAGAGGTACTTCACCCCTAAAATATTCATGCAATTTACCCTGGTACAATTGATTTATGCCATCAAGCTCCTGCCTTTTCAAATGTCATCCCTGCTTTCCGCGGTTTTGAAGTTTATTTTGAAAAAATTAATGGACACGCCAATAAGTACAAGCAGCATTCCTATCACAGTTTTTAGGTTCAGATTTTCGCCCAGAAAAGCCACTGCAAGCATCGATGCTATTACCGGTTTTAAAAAGAATACCATGGCCCCCTTGCTTGCTGTCAAAATTCTCAATGCTTCCATATAGGTTATATAAGCTACTCCGGAAAGAAACACTCCTGCGTAGAGTATTTTTAAAAAAGCTCCTTGCGGAATATAAAACAAAGGAATTCCGTTCATCAGCAGTATAGGCACATATAACAAGCTACCAAAAATAGAGGAGAGACAAATCATAGTAATGCTGCTTATCCCTTCTGACTTTAGTTTCCCTAATACAGTATAAAGCCCAAAGGTAAGTGATGCTATGATCCCAAGAGTTAGGCTTATGGCAGTATCGCCCCCTACATTTCCTTTATAGATAATTAGGATGATCCCCACCATACCCAGAAGTATGCATGCTATCCTCTCAAAAGTTACCTTCTCTTTCAGCAAAAATGATGAAAATAGTAGAACAAATATTGGGTTTGAGCTTATCAGTATGGCTGCTGTCGAAGCCTTTCCCATGCTGATGGCCAGTTGCAGGCTTCCCATGCTTATAAGTATATTTAGTATTCCCAAACCTAAAAAAAATAATAAATCCTTGGCCTGCATCTTTTCTTTTCTTTTGATTACCATGGGCAGCAACACTATGCCCCCTATAAGAAATCTCAAAAATGTCAGCTGCAGTGGATTTACTATACCTTTTAGTGTGCTGGTGACCACCTCTAATGTGCTAAAAAGTAATACTGTTATTCCCAGTAATACATAACCCTTATACTTCATTTTTATCCCCCAAAGCAGAATTTAAGTGCTTATTAACACAACATATTTATAAATAATTCAAAGTGTTAATAACGCACTTCCTTAATGTATGCCCTGCTGCTAGAACCGGATTCTGTTACAGGGCATTATATCACTAATATACTTATGCATTTTTCTGAAGCTTTTGCAATAAAATCTTCTATTATTTGAGGGCTTAAATATTTATATTCCCTATCCAGATGCAAAGGCTCCCCACAATAAAAATCCACTATGCGGTTTTTACATGAATATATGTAGTCTGAATCAAATTCAAAAAAGAAATTTACTATCCCGTCAAAACTTTTTAGCTGTTCCACAAGTTTTGAGCCATTCTCCCTGAGATACTCAAAATCAAGTGAATGCATTTCTTCCCTTATAAAATCCACAAAATTCTTATCAGGATTCTCTACTTCACTTTCATAGCTTTTCTGAAATGGTTTGAAGCACTCTTCAAGCCAGAGCTTATCCGTTATCAAATGAAAGTAATAACCCCATAAGAAAGATCTTGTACTATCAGATCTTGTCATAATTTTTTCAGGCACCAGGTAGTTGCCGAAAAATAGTGCCTCATCCATATCTGCAACGCTGCCATCCTTCTGATACCTATAGTGAGTAATATCTTTCGAAGGAGTATAGTTCCTCTGGCTTTCATCCGGAACACCAGAATCCGGTGCAATGCTGCCAATTATTAAATACGGAAAATCAATTTCCGATACCTTTTGCTTTATCATTTCTGCAACTCTCAAATGTGTAAGCCATGAAGCCATATATTAGCACCCTCTCTTTGCGTCCCTTAGTATTATTATTCGACAAATAAAAACAATTATCTATATAAATACTAACACAAAACACCTTAATATAGAATACATAATGTGTAAATTGTCTGGGTAAAAAAATAGCAGCCACCCCAGGCAGAATTGTGTCCGAGGTGGCTGCACCATGTATTCTAATATTACTCTTCCTTAAACTATCAGCCCAGGAATTAAGAATGGCAAATAGATATATAAAAAGAATATCACAATCAAGCCAATCAGATAAGGTACCACTGCTTTGGCTATTTTCTCTATCGGCATTCCTGTGATGCTTGAAGCGACAAATAAATTGATCGCCACAGGCGGTGTAATCATGCCGATAGAAATACCCACTGTAAATATAATTCCGAAGTGCACCAAATTGATACCCAGCATGCTTACCAACGGCAGGAACACCGGCGTAAGCAAGATAACCGCTGAAGAGGTTTCCATAAAAACGCCCGCAATTAATATAATTACAGCAATCAAGAATAATATAATGTATTTGTCAGTGGAGATAGAAAGTATCCCCTGTGCCACTGCCTCCGGTATCTTCCAGTTGGCAAGCACCCATCCAAACACACCGCTGCATGCGATAATAATCATGATGATAGCAGAAGTCTTTGCACTGTTCAACATGATTTTTCCTAATTCCTTCAGGGTAAGGTCACGGTACAGGAACATGGAAACCAGCATTGAATATACTACTGCTACTGCCGCGGCCTCAGAAGGTGTGAAATATCCTGAGAATATGCCGCCTAGAATAATAAGAGGCATCATAAGACCCCATATGGCCTGTTTGAAGGTTGTCCAAACATTCTTCCATGAGAATGCTATACCATTGGGATAGTTGTATTTGTATGCCTGGTACAAAGAAATGGCAATCAAAACGCCTCCCATCATAAAACCAGGCAAGAACCCGTTTTTAAATAGCTGTGTCACGCTCTGATCGGCAATAACCGCATAAAGCACCATAGGTACTGATGGTGGTATTACAACACCGATGCAGCCTGCTGATGCAATAAGTGCAGCGGAGGAGTCCTCATTATACCCACGTTTCTTTAACTCAGGTATAAGCGTAGCACCTACAGCAGCAGTAGTTGCCGCTCCCGATCCGGAGATAGCCGCAAAGAACATGCCGGCTACAACCGAAACCACCGAGAGACCGCCTCTTACCTTACCGAGAAGCGACTCTGCAAAGGTTACCAGCTTCTGTGACATGGCACCACGCGCAAGTAAGTCACCAGCAAGTATGAAAAAAGGCACTGCAACCAGCGGGAAGGAGTCTGTGGCAGCAAACAAACGCTGCACTATAATAAGCAGGTTCACATCTCCTTTAACCAATACTGTAACACCAGCAATTGCAATGGCAAAGGCAATTGGTATTCCTAAAGCAAGTCCGATTATGAAAACTGAAAACAGTAATGCCGTCATTGTTCCGCCACCTTCTTTTCAACAAAAATCAGAGCTATTGCATTAATCGCATGCAACAGCATCACTCCACTTCCAACGGGTATCGCCATGTACATATAACGCATGGGTATGCGCAATGCCGCCGAAAGTTGAGTACCCTGCCTTCCCATATACTTGAAACCATAATACACCGCTATCACAAAAAATGCGCCGCACAGCAGATGTACCAGCACCTGTGCTGCCTTTCGCAGCTTTTTCGGCAGCAGGTCTTGAATTACTGTCACCGAAATGTGCCCACCCTTTTTATATACACAGCCTGCACCGATAAAAGTTGACCATACCAGCAAGTAACGTGTAATTTCTTCACTCCATGAAAGAGCACTGAAGAACACACGGCATATTATTTGCATGGATGTAGCCAGCACCATCCCGCCAATCAGCACCACCAAAATGACGCTGCACACTTTATCCACCATATCGCTCAACTTATTGATTGCTTTCACTGCCCCCATAAAAGGCACCCCCTTTAATGGTTATTTATTTGAGAGCTGCTTCGATCCTTGTAAGATATTCCTTGTACTGAGGATACTTATCATAAACACCTGTAACAGCTGTTCTGAAGCTCTCCAAATCCGGCTCTTTGACTATTTCCATGCCGTTTGCTTCCAGATCAGCCATTTGTTTTTCTTCATTATCTGCAACCCACTGACGTTCATATTCGGCAGCCTCCTGTGCTGAATCGACGAATATCTGCTGCACATCGGCGGGTAAGCCACTGAATTTATCAAGACTCATGGTTATCAATGCAGCTGCATAGGCGTGACGAGTCATAGTAACAAATTTTTGAGATTCCCAAAGCTTGAAAGAATGGATAACATTAATCGGGTTTTCCTGCCCTTGGATGGTGCCCTGCTGCAGAGCGGTCAGTGCCTCAGACCATGCCATTGGCACTGTGTTGACGCCAAGGGATTCAAAGGTTGATATATATACATCGTTTTCCATTACACGAACCTTTAAGCCTTTTATATCTGCTGCTTTTTCAACAGGTCGAACGCTGTTGGTCAGGTTACGAAAGCCCCTTTCAGCATAAGCAAGGCCCTTGAGCTGTGCAGACTCAAGCTTACTAAGCAGTTCTTTACCTATTTCACCATCAAGGACTTTATATACACCTTCATTGCTGCTAAACAGGAAAGGCATGTCTAAAACACCCATCTCAGGTGCAAAGTTCACAAAAGGGCCGCTGGTGATGATGCCCATATCCAGAGTACCCATCTGCATGCTCTCCAGCATGGTTCTCTCATCGCCCAACGCACCATTTGGGTAGATTTCAATTTTGTAGGCGTTTTTGGTACGATCTGCCACTAATTCGGCAAACTTCTCAGCCGCAATTTGGAAGCTGTCCTGTTCATTAACAGTTGTACCTAACTTGATGACAACTGCTTCAGCAGGTGCAGCAGCAGGTGCCTCAGCGGCAGGTGCAGCAGCGGGAGCCACCTTTTCTCCACAAGCCGTCAGGCTGAATACCATAATAAGAGTCATTGCGATAAGCATAATGCGATTCAGTTTTTTCATATTCTTCTCCTCCTCAAATATATTTATATTCTACATGCAGTCGAACGGGGCGGGGAAACAGAATTACTAACAATTTTATTTCTCAGTTTACTCTTCGAATATTGCACCAGTGTTAGCGGATGTTACCATCTTACGGTAGCGCTTGAGATATCCGTTTGGCACAGGCTTCTCTAACGGTATAAAGTTAGACTTTCGCACAGCAATGGTTTCCTCATCCACCATTAGTTCCAGCTTATTGTTGGGAATGTCGATACTTATGATATCGCCTTCCTCTATAATTCCAATCAAGCCGCCGGCAGCAGCCTCAGGGGATATGTGACCAATGGATGCACCTTTTGATGCACCGGAGAATCTGCCATCTGTAATCAAGGCTACACTGCTATCAAGTCCCATACCTGCGATTGCCGAAGTAGGTGTAAGCATTTCACGCATACCCGGGCCGCCTTTAGGACCTTCGTAACGAACAACGATAACATCTCCGGCTACTATCTTGCCTGACATAATAGCGGCCATGCATTCCTCTTCACTGTTATATACTCTGGCAGGACCACTGTGCACCATCATTTCCGGCAGCACGGCACCCTTCTTTACAACAGCACCATCCGGTGCAATATTACCCCAGAGTATTGCCAGTCCACCATCCTGTGAATATGCGTTTTCACGGTTTCTAATGACATTCGAATCTTCAACATGAGCATCCTTGATATTCTCAGCCATAGTCTTTGCTGTTACAGTCATGCAGTTGTTACGGAGCAATCCATATTCGTCAAGCTCCTTAAGCACTGCAGGAAGTCCTCCTGCCTGCCAGAGATCCATCAGAGTGTCCGGACCTGCAGGGCTGAGCTTTACCAGCTGTGGAGTTGCCTTGCTTACCTTGTTGAAATCATTCAGGTTGATACTAATACCGGCAGAATGTGCTATTGCAGGTAGATGCAGTGCGGTATTTGTTGAACAGCCCAGAGCCATGTCAGCTGTCAGAGCATTGTGCAGTGAATCAGCAGTAACTATATCGCGAGGGCAAATATTCTTTTCCAACAGCTCCATTATCTTCATGCCTGCTTCCTTGGCAAGACGAATACGAGCGGCATTTACTGCTGGTATGGTACCATTTCCAGGCAAGCCTAAACCTATGACCTCAGTCATGCAGTTCATGGAATTGGCTGTGAACATTCCTGCACAAGAGCCGCAGCCCGGGCAGGAATAGTCTTCAATTTCCTTTGCCTGATTCGCATCCATCTTACATGCGCCTGCTGCACCAACAGCTTCAAACGCATTGGAAACTGTCATCTTTTTACCTTTGTAGAAGCCTGGCATCATAGGACCACCGCTGACGAAAATACTTGGGATATTGAGTCTGAGTGCACCCATAATCATCCCCGGTACAATTTTATCGCAATTTGGGATAAATACCAGTGCATCAAAGGGATGGGCCATTGCCATGATTTCCACAGAGTCAGCAATATGCTCCCTGCTTATCAGTGAATATTTCATACCCTCATGTCCCATTGCTATCCCATCACAAACTCCGATGGCCGGAAATACGAATGGTGTTCCTCCTGCTATTCTTACTCCAGCCTTGACAGCCTCAGCTATGTCGTCCAGACGCAGATGACCGGGAATAATGTCGTTCTGGGAGTTTACAATTCCAATCATAGGTCTCCGAATTTCTTCATCTGTCAATCCCAGAGCCTTGAACAGTGATCTGTGCGCGATTCTTTCAATCCCTACCTTCATTTGATCACTTCTCATTTTCTTTCCTCCATTTCATGTTAATATAATTCCATGTTTTTTCTATTTCTCAGTAAAATAAGTGTTGTATGATGTCCTAATGATTTAATAAAGTTACAATTGATTTTTAATGAAATATTTGCAAACGTTGTATGATGTCTTTATTGAATTTTATTCTCTTTTAAGAGAATTGTCAATATTTTTATGAATTTTCGCATAAAGAGATACTACCTCTTAACCAAACCAAAACTAAATACTGTATTTTGGAAATTTATGTGGTATAATGTCTATGTACTTGAATTGGAGAAAAGGAGAAATAAAATGTCTAACGGTTTTATTCCAATTTCGCAAAACATTGCAAATCAAATCAGTGATATGATTTTTCTAGAAAAAAGATTTCAGCCCAACGACAAGCTTCCTAATGAGAATCACCTGGCCGAAGAGCTGGGTGTCAGCCGAACAACAATACGCGAGGCAGTGAAGACGCTTGTTGCAAACGGCATATTGACAATAGAACGAGGACGTGGCACATTTGTTACTGCGCAACCGGGCGCTCAAAGTGATCCCTTTGGCATTTCTTATTTAGAAGATAAGAAGAAGCTGGTGCATAACTGGTTTGAGATGCGCCTGATATTGGAGCCTGCAAATGTCCGTCTTGTAGTGGAGCGTGCAAGCGACGAGGAAGTTAGAGAAATTATTGCTTATGAACAGGAAACTGCGGAGCTGTTACTTGCCGGTAAACCATTTGCAGCGGCAGACCAGCGATTCCATGCGGCTATTGCAAAGGCTACGCACAACAGTGTTATTGAACTGATGCTACCGGCTATTGAAGCCTCAATAAGCGATGCCATTAATACTGCGGTATATGTAGGAACACATAAGCGTGCTGCCGATAATGCTTTGTGCAACCATCGTAATATCGCCCGTTTTATTGAGCAGCGAGATGCCGATGGTGCAGCACTTGCCATGTATTGTCATATAAAACGAGGAATTACAGATATGGGTTGTTAGTGATAATAGCATTTACGCAGCAAGCACTGGAATATATAACTTAGTTTGCGTAACGGATAAATAAAAATACGATATGATTTCTCATATCGTATTTTTTATTTACCCGGCAGCGATCAAGTCTTTAACAAACTGCCCATAAGCATCACTGCGCAGAACAGCTTTCCTTAATATATCGAAGTCAACAAGCGAAGCTTGTTGCCAACGGGTAAAAGAAAAGAACAACAGTTTTCGCTGTTGTTCTTTTCTTTTACCCGGCGGCGATCTACTCTCCCAGGACCCTGCGGTCCAAGTACCATCGACACTGGAGAGCTTAACTTCTGTGTTCGGGATGGGAACAGGTGTGACCTCTCCGT
>DASPIR010000032.1 GCA_035628995.1 Clostridia bacterium
GATTTTGAGGAAGCGGGTATAAACCAAACTAGACTAAAGATATATCTTATAGTAAAGACGGATGTGCAGATACTAGTCCCGCTGGCAAGCAATAAAATTGATGTAACGACACATATACCGGTTTCTGAAACAATAATTGTAAGCGGTGTTGCATGAGGGAAAATTGTATAAGTCCCAGACAATTGTAAAAAGGTGTCAGGGTTGGTATAATTGAGTTAATTAGGGCAATAGGCAATGGGTTAGGGTATTCCTATGGAGAGTGGTTGCTCGTTTCGCGTTTCGAGATGCGCGTGGTTGTAGGGAACGCATTGCATGCGTTCCACTGTAGGGGCGAACAGTGTTCGCCAGTACGGTGGACACGAAGCATGTAGTATGAGCTGCGAGGTGAAAGATGAATAGGTTAATTTTCTTGGTTGATATGAATGCCTTCTTCATAAGCTGTGAAATGGCAAGGAATCCGGAGTTAAAGGGAAAGCCGGCAGCTGTTGCAGGGGATCCTAAGCAACGTTCAGGAATCATACTTGCAGCCAATTATGAAGCAAGGAAGTACAAAATAAAGACAACTATGGTGCTTCATGAAGCGAAAAAACTTTGCCCCGAACTTATATTGGTACCCCCTGATCATGAAATGTATGAAAGGAATTCCAAGGCTGTCATGAATATACTGTCAAGGTATACACCTGTAGTACAGCAGAACAGTATAGATGAAGCATGGATGGATTTAACAGGGTGTGAAAAGTTATTCGGAAGCCCTCTTGAAATTGCAAGGAATATAATGGAGAGCATTTCAAAGGAACTGGACTTATGGTGTTCCATAGGAATTTCAGAAAACAAATTTCTTGCAAAGATGGGATCAGAACTAAAAAAACCCCAGGGAATAACAGAGCTTTTTGTCAAGGATATTAAAGAAAAGCTTTGGCCATTGCCAATAAAGGAGATGTATGGGATAGGGAAGCAAACTGAGCAGAGGCTTATGAATTATGCAATATATAAGATAGGTGACATTGCCAGCTGCAATATGGAGTTTTTGAAAAGTAATTTTGGGAAATATGGTGAGGAATTATATAGACTTGCGAACGGTATTGATAATACTCAAGTGGTGCCGAATCCTATGTATGACAGCAAGTCTATCGGCAGATCCACTACACTGCCATTTGATACCAATGACATTGAATATATAAAGAACATTTTACTGAGCTTGGCAGAAGAGGTAGGCTACGAAGCAAGAAAGTATGGATATAAAGGGAAAACCATTGCAATATCAATAAAATACGATGATTTTACAACCGTTACAAGGCAGAAAACAGTTGGGCCAACATATCTAACAAAAGAAATTTATACCACAGCACTGAAGCTGTATGAGGGAAACAAGGGCAAAAATAAGCTTATTCGGCTCCTTGGAGTGAGCTTGAGTAATTTTTCCGATGACGGCTCCGAACAGATATCGATATTTGATCTGCTTGGCGGCAGCAATGAAGTGCAAAAAGAAGAAACCATAGAAAAGGCAATTGATAAGATACGAGAACGGTTTGGTAGTAAAAAAATAATAAGAGGGTCTATGCTTAAAAAAGATAAAAACGTTTAATATACCAAAGCTGAGGAAGGATTACTATCCTTCCTTTAATTATGCCCGTGTACAAGTATTAAATCAATAATGAAGGTTTTAAAGGTGGTTTTATGAAAACTGAGAAGCTGGAGATAGTCTTGCTGTCAGAGGGCTCAACTGCAGGAAGCATTGTAGGATATGAGAAAGTATGCCGGTACCTGCTGCAAAGATATTGTGAGGGTTGTGAAGGATATGAAAGCTTTGGTTTATTTGAGAGTATCAACGGAGGAACAGGCCGAGAAAGGCTATTCGATGCAAGCACAGAGGACGGAATGTGTGAATAAAGCCATAGAAATGGGGTGCAGTATAGAGAATATCCATATATTCGGTGATGATGGAATATCAGGAGCGATTTTGGAAAGACCTCAATTAATGGCTGCTCTTAATATGTTAAAAAGAAGAAGTAATGATATAAGATTTTTCATATGCTATGATTCCAGCAGGCTGTCCAGGAATGCTGCCCACCAGCTCATAATTGTCGATGAGATAAAAAAGAGAGAAGTACAGCTGGTATTTATAAAGAACAACTATCAGGACAATGCGGAAGGCCGTTTTCAGCTAACAGTCATGGCAGCAGTTGATGAATATGAAAGAGCAAGATTGAGACTCAGGACAGAGATGGGAAAAAGGGTAAAAGCAAGTCAGCATAAGCTAACTCACAATCCTGGCCTTTATGGTTATGACTTCGATCCAAAGACAGATACTTTGAGTATAAACGAGGAACATGCGAAGAATTTGAAACTCATGTTTGAGCTTCTTATTGATGAATTCATGGGGCCGGCAGAAATTGCAGAAAAGTTTAATGAGTCTGATATACCAAGTCCAAGAATGAAGCTATGGAATCGGGTTACAGTGAGGAGAATACTTTCTAATCCATCATATTTGGGTATATTATATATAAGAAGATATGACACCAGAGACTGTCATTTGAATAAGTTCAAAAAGAAGGGTGAAAAAATAAAAGTCAAAGAAAAGCCGCAATGCGAGTGGGTCCCTATACAAATACCTCAGATAATTGACAATAATACTTGGGAAAGAGCGCAGAATGCATTAAAAAAATCAAAGCTTATATGTAAAAAAAACAAAAGTGTTGATTTTCTATTGACTCCATTGCTTAGATGTGGAATCTGCGGTTCCGCAATGAATGGCAAAAGCATTTCCAAAGGCGAAGATTGTTATCGCTATTATATATGCGCAGGAAAGTATAAGGATGAGAAAGAAAAAAAGTGCGAAGCTATGCTTGTTAAAGCAGATGAAATTGAAAAAGCTGTATGGAAGAGCATATATGCAAGCATTAAATCATTTATAATTAAAGAATTAGATTCAGAAAATTTAATAGGAAGGTATATGTCTAATAAGGGAAACGATAGTAAGAATATAATAATCAAAAAAGAAAAGGCTAAGAACGAGAACGAAAGAATTAAAATCATGTTCCAAAAAGGCTACTTAGATGAAGAAGAAATGTTAAAAAAACTTGATGGAATAAAAAAAAGGATTGCTAGGCTTGATGCGGAAGCAGCCCCAAAAGGTGAACATCAAGCTGAATTTTTAGAAATGGTCAAGAAAAGCTTCAGCAAAGAAAATCTTCCTTATGTATTAGAAGAAATGTTAAATAAGTTAGACAACAAAGGTAGGAGTCATATATTAGGACTGCTGGTTTCTGAAATTACAGTCACCGGCAAGACGGTACTGATAAAAGGAAGTCCTTATGGTTTTCCTTCGGATACAACGCTTGTAGGTGATGTTCCGGAAAGCTACATCACTGTGCCGGAAAATGAAATACCTAACTACACACCAATCAATGATCCCTTCGATAGTAAATAGCATATAGCTATGCAACCCATTATTTTGAATAGCTGGATAATGCAAAATGGAGCATATACAAGAGATAAATATAGAAAGAAGAAGTAAAGCAGTGATAGATTAAAAATATAATAGAATTTGGCATATATTCGAATTGAGTAGAGCATCTATATGTGATATTATAATTAAGCGTCGACGGTGCAACAAGCTGTTGACCACACACTACAAGAAGGTATGAATGATACCTTTGGTCTTTGAAAACTAAACAGTGTAAATTGATAACCAAATGAATGCTTTGAAGCGTAGAGTTTTCTACGCAGAGAAGAGTCAGAATTCTTTTGAGTTAGGGCAAGCGAAAAAGTTAAGAAACTCTCGTAAGAGAGTGGATATAAATTAACTTAAGAGTTTGATCCTGGCTCAGGACGAACGCTGGCGGCGTGCCTAACACATGCA